>JAVXIV010000258.1:0-3083 GCA_036785645.1 Hungatella sp. | reverse complement strand
TTATTATTTATTCTAATATATCGTGCCGGTGAAAAAGATTCTGATCGAACATAATATTGGGATATTTCAGTAATTTCAGTAGCGAAGATGCGCCGTATCATTCATCTGCAATAATACAACATCCTGCGTCAGCGGGCTATAGTCTATCGTCGTAATACTGGCATTTTCCACGATGATCTCCTCTTCCATCGGATGCTCCCGCATCAGATATTCCATCAGATATGCCATCATCGCGCCGTGGGTCACAATCGCCGCGTCCCCTTCCGCCTGTGCTACAATCTTTCGGATCACGCAGCGGCAGCGTTGCCGCACCTCATCTTGCAGTTCTCCGTCCGGAGGTGCCACATCGATCGGGTTCAGCCACCAGTGTTGATAAGTCTCCGGATATCGTTCCTTCACTTCTTTCCACGTCAAACCTTCCCACGCACCGAACCCGATTTCTTCCAAGCCCTCTATCGGCTGTGCTTCTATATTCTGTGCCTTTGCAACTGCCTGTGCAGTTTCCAGTGCCCGCTTCATCCCACTGGTAAATATCCTGCTGACCGGCCGATGCGCCATGCCTGCAGCCAGATCCTCTGCCTGCGCCCGCCCGGCCGCATTGAGCGGAATATCCGTGCGTCCCTGAATCTTTCCTGCTATATTCCAATCGGTTTGTCCATGGCGAATCAAATATAATTTCATCGTTTTACTCTCCCGGGACACTCATCGCATCCAACGTTAATTTCATGATTTCTTTAATCTCTTCTGTTGTCATCTTCATCCGCTCCGCCAGTTCTTCCACACCGGCCTCACGTCCGAGCTCCTCTGCCATCGTCTGTGCTATATCTTTTAGGACATTAACTCTCGCCAAGACTGCCTCTTCTACCTCACGCTCCGTGTCTTGCTCGCATACTGCCTCTTCCAATGCCTTTCGGATCGCACTCGCCGCCAACTCTTTAAACGTACCGGTCATGCCGGTTCCAATCGACAAAAGCAGTGCCATATTGGCTTCCTGCACCAAATCATTGATCGGGAGCCCACGGCCTTCGTATTCCTTGGCCAGATCTAACGCAAACCCTAAATTGCCCTCCACCAGACGATCACGCACCGACTCGTCTCCTGCTTTCAGTTTTTCCAGCAAGGCGGCATCTTCCTCTCGGCTGCAAGGTTCAATCTGCCCCATTTCTTCCAGATACATACGGTAAAAATCTTCCTCCATGTCAAAATCCCTCTCTTATTCTATCCCATCGATTTGCTCTAGTTTAGCACACTCCATGCAATCTCGTAAATACTATTTTTCTATTTGCAAATGATTCTCTCCTGTGATAGGATGAAAGTAATTTATAAGGAGGACTCATGATGGATATTAATTATGAACTGTATAAAGTATTTTACCACGTCGCTATCACCTTGAGTTTTTCAGAAGCCTCCAAACAGCTCTTTATCTCGCAGTCCGCAGTCAGCCAATCCATCAAGATCTTGGAAAAGAAACTAAATCAAGTTCTGTTTATACGCAGTACCAAGCGTGTCCAGCTAACTCCCGAGGGAGAAATTCTGTTCAAGCATATTGAACCGGCCATGAATCTGATCAAGCAGGGCGAGAATCAACTACTAGAAGCCCATACCCTACATGGCGGACAGCTTCGCATCGGTGCCAGCGACACCATCTGCCGCTACTATCTCGTCCCCTATCTCAATCAATTTCACAAGCGGTATCCTCATGTGCATATCAAGGTCACCAACCAGACCTCCATTGAATGCGCCCGTCTTCTGGAACATGGACAGGTCGATTTTATCGTCGTCAACTATCCCAATTCCGCTCTGGCAGGCAGCCACATTCCGCGTATCATCAAGGAATTCCATGATGTCTTTGTGGCCAATGAAGAGAACTTCCCATTGCGGCATCAGCCACTCAGTTTATCCAAACTGCAGACCTATCCGATTTTGATGCTGGATCGCAAAAGTACCACCAGTGAATTTCTTCACTCCGTCTTCCAGAGATCGCAGCTTGATCTGGTTCCCGAGATTGAATTAAGCAGCAATGATCTGCTCATCGATCTGGCACGCATCGGTCTGGGCATTGCTTTTGTTCCGGATTTTTGCATTCCACCGGATGACCAAGATTTATTTCTCCTCACGCTAGAGGAACCACTTCCCACCAGACAGATCGTCGTGGCCTATAACGAAAATCTCCCGGTTTCTCAGGCCGCCAAACACTTTATGGACATTCTTTAGCTTCCCAGAAACCGTGTACAAAAGCTTCCACCGTATTGCGATTTACAATCTCAAATTTCTGCCATTCCCGTGGAAACAGCGCCTGATATTCCGATCTTAAAAAGCGTTCATCCAACAATAGAATCAGTCCCCGATCTTCCATGGTGCGGATTACGCGCCCCGCGGCCTGCATCACCTTGTTCATACCGGGGTACTGATAAGCATAATCAAAACCTTGTCGTTCCTCTTCATCAAAATAATTTTTCAAAATCTCCTGTTCCGTACAGACCATCGGGAGTCCGGTTCCTACGATGATTGCCCCAATCAATCGATCTTCCCTTAAATCAATCCCCTCCGCAAACACACCGCCCATCACACAAAATGCCACAAACGTATCGCTTCGCTCTGCACGGAACTCTTCCAGAAACGCTTCCCGCTCCGGCTCCTTCATATGGGTCCCTTGCACAATCCACGTGTATCCGGGATCATCTCCCTGAGTTTTTAAAACCTTGATTGTCTCCTTCATATACTGATAAGATGGAAAAAACACCATGTAATTTCCAACCTTTTGCTTCACAGTCACCCCGATGTAAGAAACCACCTTCTCATATTCCCGCTGATTACGCCGGCTATATTTACTGCTGACATCCGAAGCCACCATGAGCAGACGATGTTTCTCCGGAAATGGGGACGGAGCGTAGACTGCATAATCCTCCGGATTACCGCTGAGCAATTTTTTATAGTATAAAATCGGCAGCAGGGTTGCAGAAAAGAAGATGGTGCTGCGCCCTTTACCAAGGCATTCCTGCAGATTCTTGGCCGGATTCACACAGAATAACTTTAACAAGAACCGGCCATCCGGCTGAAGCTGACTATAAATGCGATAGGAA
>JAVXIV010000257.1:0-3101 GCA_036785645.1 Hungatella sp. | reverse complement strand
AACCGGGCACAGAGAGTTCCTTGGCACTTCTGCCGCTAAGTTCCATAAATTTTTCATTGAAATCCAATACGGTCAGTGGAGTCGTGCAAGCAAACTTGGTAATTCCATCGGTGGCAGAATTTAACAAAGCCTCCAGATCACGCCGACTGGCCTGATAAGCCTTATTCATCTCATTTTCCCCAAACACAGAGAAAGAAGCCTTTCCATGGCGTTTGATATAGTAGAGTGCCTGATCCGCTTTCTCGTAAAGTTCCGCATAACCGGTACCATCCTTGCGAAACTGCGACATCCCAATGCTGCAGGAAATATAATAGCTCTGACCTTCGCCAAAATCCTTGCTGCTGAGTCGAATGCAGATGCGATCCAGCTTTTGTTTCACGGATTCCAGTGTTCCGATATTCCTCATGAATATGGCAAATTCATCTCCGCCTACCCGTCCGACGATATCCTGTTCACAAAACTGTATTTTAATTTCATTCACCAATTCACAGATCACATGGTCCCCAAATGCATGCCCCATGGTATCATTCACCGTTTTGAAATTGTCGATATCTAAAATTAAGAATGCATGTTTTGCCTCTGGGTCTTTTTCCGTTTCCAACAGTTTACCAATCAGAGTCTCGGTTGCCGTCTTGTTATAGATGCCGGTCATGGCATCTCGTTGGACTTCATCAATCAGCTTCAATTCTCGTCTTTTTTCTTCATCAATATTCTTGCGGTAGCTAATCATACGCACCGAATGATCCGAATTCCAGAAGAAAATTCTGGCCGTAACCCGCACCCAGTGATAGAGATGCGCATCATCGGAAATCAGAAAATCATAGACAATATGATTGATTCCGCTGTTATAGGTCTCCAAAATATGTTCCGATTGGAAGGTATCCAGATAGCCCTTTTGGTACTCCGTTTTGATCTGTTTCTTCGCAACGATCGCCAGTGCCTTATCATAGGAGGTATTGGTACGAATTCCGAGACTTTCAAAATACTGTGCCGTATTTACACCAACTATACAGTTATGAGTAATATCAAACTCTGAAATATTCTCGTATAATTCCTTGGTGGTTTCATGCAGCAGCTTTTGATATTCCATTTCCTGCGAAATCGTAAGCTTGATAATTTGTTCATTATATTTTTTTATAACAATCGTAATCGTAACCAAAACCAACAAGATAATCACAAAAATAATCAGCAAATTACGGTAAAGCTGCCAATGGAGCTGCTGACTTACCATGGTTGTATCATTCTCCACCACCAAGTGCCACTTCAAGTTTGGTTCATAGCGCGTCACAACATAACCACTCTCGGTACCTTCCGTATACCAAAAGGTCTGTCTGGTTTCCCGATTCTCCAAAATATCAGTTTTGTGTTCGGTATACTTCACCGTATCAAAGAGATTGACGTTCTCATATCCGGTATTCTCGGGCGAGATCTCAATGACACCGGTATTGTCCACCAGATAGGTTTGTATGTCATACCGCTCTTCGTATCTGCGCAGCAATTTTTGTAGCGTGTCAACCTTTAATCCGACCCCCACGACACCGACTACCGCACCATCCTGTCCCTTGATTTTGCAATTGACAAATACCGTAATGCTATTTTTATCTGCCTGATCATTATCGACGTTGAGCGAATATTCCTCATCTCCGGCCAGGAAGCTATAGTACCATATATTTTCCGGATCCCCTTGCGTAAGCACCCGGTCAATCCCATTAAAATGGTAATATCGATTGGTCTCGGTCGACACCAGAAAAACAGAATCATAGACATATTTTTCGCGGTAACCATTTAAATATTGCTGCATTTCAGCCAAGTAGGAGGCGTCCATCATATTATGACTTTCATCTGCGAGAAAGCTCTTGAGCAGACTGTCATTCGCCATCGTAAGAGAGACGCTGACCGGCTGTGCAAAAATATTCGTGATTTCGTTGTACATCCCCTCTGATGTCAGAGTCGATACCCGCTCCACATCCTGTTCATAAATCCCCATATTAGACCGGTAGCTAATAAAGGACGTGGCGGCAAAACCGATGATAATGATAATGCAAACCAATAAATTTGTGTTGACCAATGTTTTATTCTTCATGGATCCCCCTCTGGGAAATTGTTCATTTGGCAATAACCTTATCATAATCGCTATGTCGGTTATTGTCAAATACAGAAGGGGATTTTCAAACCATTCTCTTATATTTCTTCGATTCGAAACGCAAATTCAATATCCTCTTCTGCACAAATGCAATACTTTGGATGCACCGGTGCTCCCCAGCTGTCATCTCCGCCTACGCCGCGCTGCCTGCCCAAAATACTAACCACCGTATAGTGTGGTATGGGAAGCTCTTCTCTGTGAAGTGCAGACTCCAATTCCTCCGCAGTATACGGAAGCACACATTGATCAAACGGTTCGCTTTCTTGGGCAAAGCGAATACCTGCGCCCTCGGGATTGCGAACCTCCAACCATCTTGTTCCGGTACGGTTGCCGCATTCCTGCGGAACTAAATAGTGGGATAAATTCTGCTGCGGAGTGCTGTTGAAGATACCCAGTCTGGCACCTTCCGCACGATCAGCGTAGTTTTCATCCGGACCCATTCCATACCAGCGATAAGTGTGATCTGCTCCCGGTAAGCGCAAGCGCATTCCCAAAAGCGGCAGTTCCGGCAGACCTTTCTGCCCATGATAATGTACCTTTACAGAAATGCAGCCATCCGCCGTCACACCATAAGTAACCACCGTCTGCGTCTTCGGTGTTGTTGGCAGTTCATAGGTATAGGTAATCGCAACGCGATCGGCTTCTTCGGTCATCTCAAATTCGGTATTTTCATAGCGGCAGAAGAGATCTGCACCCATCCACATCGCACGGGTGAGAATAAAGCTATTGCAACCGAAAATGACCGTGCCAATCGCTTTAGTCTCACCGGTGAGACTAAAGCGATTGCCGCGGTCATTGTCGGTGGTCGCTCTCCAATAAGTTGGCATCGGTATGGTTGTAATCCACTCGACCTCATGATAACAGAGTGATACAATTCCACCTGCCGCTTTGGAAAACAGCACTTGAAATCCAATTCCCGAGATGCCAATATTGTCGTCACCATGAACCACCATCATAG
>JAVXIV010000256.1:0-3121 GCA_036785645.1 Hungatella sp. | reverse complement strand
AGCAATATCATCAAGACCATCAATGACATTGCATTTCAAACCAATATTTTAGCGCTGAACGCAGCCGTAGAAGCTGCCCGTGCCGGAGAAGCCGGCAAGGGATTTGCAGTCGTTGCCGAGGAAGTACGCAATCTGGCAAGCAAGTCTGCCGCCGCTTCTAAGGATACTACCGCACTCATTGAAAGCTCTATCCGTGCAGTCGATCACGGCACGCAGTTAGCAGACAACACGGCTTCCCTTTTACAGGAAGTCATGGACAAAGCAACCAAATCGACGAATCTCGTCAGTGCCATTGCCAACGCATCCGGGGAACAATCACAGTCACTGGAGCAGGTAACACTGGGCATTGAACAAATCTCGGCCGTGGTTCAGACCAACTCAGCTACCGCAGAAGAATCTGCTGCTGCTTCCGAAGAGCTCTCCGGTCAGGCAACCATGCTAAAACAGCTTGTCAGCCAGTTCAAGCTCAAGGATCCTTCTTCCAATAGAGATTAATCGTCTCCGACTATAAGGATTTCTGTGATTATGTCGATAGTATCTTAAAGAGGATATGTTGAAACTGCCTCTATTATAAGAGAAAGGAGGAAATAATATGATATCACCTATTAGCAATTATAACAGTATTTACGGTGCACAATCTGCTCTGAATCAGGTAAAGCTTAATCAGGTCATGAAAAAGCACAATCTTTCCGCTCCGGTTTCACCGGTTCCACCGGTCACCTCGACGGACAATGCTTTTGCAGACAGTATCTCGTATTTGAAGGATTATTCTTCTACCATGACCGAATTGATGTCTTCTGCCAATTCTTTACGCAGTGCCAATTCTGCAAACACGACGGACGCACTTGCCGTGAGCAGTTCTGACACTTCTGTGGTAGATGCCAGCAAGCATTATGGCATGAAAGAAGGTTCTTTTCAGATCGAAGTCGAACAGCTGGCTACCAAGCAGCTCAATGAATCTGCCGCACTGAGCAGTGGGGCAAAAGCCACTGCCGATGTCAGTCTGGAGATTGCAGGCAGCACCGGAACTGCCAATATCGCGATCAGTGCTACCAATGCACAAGGTGCTCAAAAGAGCAACAGCCAGATGATGTCCGAGACCGCCAAAGCCATCAACCAAGCCAATGTGGGTGTCAAGGCTTCCGTAATCACCAAGGACGGCAAGAGCAGCCTTCAGATTGAATCTACAAAAACCGGAACCGGCAGTCAGTTTGAGGTGCGCGGTGCCAGTGCCGACCAGTTAGGACTTTCCACCGTGACAAGGGCTGCCCAGAATGCCAGCTACACGGTAACCAAGGACGATGTTACGCAGTCCTATACTTCGGAGTCCAATAAGGTCAGTCTGGATTATGGTCGTATTGATATGACATTAAAAAAAGAAGGCTCTGCTACCCTTCAGGTTGCACCGGATCCCAAGAAGACGGTAGACGCTATGGAAAAGCTTGTCAATAGCTACAACAAAGCCGTCAAGCTATTAAGCACCAACAGTGATTTGGGAAGCGGTAGTTTACGACGTTACCAGCAGTTGACCGGCTATGTAACCGGCTCGGATAAAACAATGCATCAGATGGGACTTTCTTTTGCAAAGGATGGCACCTTGGCTCTTGACAAGGAACAGCTCACCGAAAACCTAAAAAAAGATCCAAAGCTCACCAAAGATGTCATCAGCGGTTCGTCCGGTTTTGCACAAAGAGCATTCAGCAGTGCACAAAGCAGTCTGAATACCTCTGCGTCCAGCCTGATTGGCAATGCCATCAAGCAGGAAGAATATACGCAGATGACGGATCCCATCAACTTTATGAATTCCTATTCCCGTAACGGCGCATATAACATGATGAATTACTATGCTTCCGGCATGATGTTCAGTTCTATGGTATAATTCTATGACCTAGGGAAGCTGATTCAGAATCTATATTTTCAAACAATCAAAGGCTGTCATACAGGTTTTCGTATGGCAGCCTAAATAAAAATTTTTTTCATGCAAGGATTCGCTCCTTTGCACCGTGTTATGATTGAAAGGCGAAAGCCTTACCACAATTACGGAGGATTTTATATGAAGAAATTGATGATCACCTTATCTATGAGTGCCATGTTACTCCTAAGCACCATACAAGTGGCGGTTGCTGCTCCGCAATCGACTGCTCCGGTTCCCGCATCGACCATCACTGCCGCTGCCACGACCGCTTATGTATGCCCCAACGGCAATGAGATCTGCAACCGGAACGGTTTTTGTCCCGGCGACGGCATCTGTCAGAATGCCATATGTAGCACAACCGATGGCTCCGCTTATGTATGCCCCAACAACAACGAAGCTTGCATTCGGAACGGTTTCTGCCCCCAAGATGGGCAATGCCCCTATGATGGGCAGTGCCACACGGATGGAGTCTGCCCTCGTGCCTCCGGTCAGCGGCAGGGGCATGGTCATCACGGCAGAGGGCGACACTGTAGATAAAGGACTGAGGGTATGAGAGAGGAACACGAAATAAACCGTGTAATCGAGCAATATGCAGATATGGTACAACGTATTTGCTTTCTTCATCTGAATAATCGCAGTGACACTGAGGACATGTTTCAGACTATCTTTCTGAAATATGCCCTTTCTTCTGTCACCTTTAAAGATTCAGACCATGAAAAAGCATGGCTTATTCGGGTTTCCATCAATGCCTGTAAAGACCGGATGCACAGTCTTTTACGCCATCCCACAGTTCCCTTGGATCTACTGGCAGAACAAGCTGCCATACCGGTGGAAAGCCGGGAGCTGTTAGCTCTGGTCTTAGCCTTGCCCAAAAAATATAAAGATGTGATTTATCTCTTCTACTACGAAGGCTACACGGCAGTAGAGATCGCCAAAATTCTCAATAAGAATGAGAATACGATCTACTCATTACTATCCAGAGCGAGGAAACAATTAAAGGAACAGCTGGGAGGTGAAGCATTTGAATAACCCACTATATGATGCATTCGATCAAATTAAAGCAACGGATGCATTGAAGCATCACACCGCAGCCACACTGCATAGCAAGCTTCAAGAGCATCCGGTTCCGGCGCACCGCTCTCATCACCTCGCGTTTACTGCTTTGCTCTTCCTGCTGTTGACAACCGGTTCACTGGGAAGCTATTC
>JAVXIV010000255.1:0-3126 GCA_036785645.1 Hungatella sp. | reverse complement strand
GACCACCCGTAATCTTACTTGCTTGTTGTCAATGGTGTTAATACTACTTATCCCAAAGGATTGTCGCACGGATCTCATAGCAGTTAATATATTTAAATCCTCGCTTCCACTATAGCTTCCATTCCCAAATTTTACATGGGTAAACTTAGCGGTAGTAAGCCCTGCCCTAATTTTTGTATCCAAGGCCAGACCGTCCATAGTTATGACACCTTCATGAAACATTTGTATTCCCTCCTTTTTCATTTATAATCGTGTGGATGTGCCTTATTGTTTTAGTTCCCACGTAAGTGATCTGTTCCACATTGTTTAGTCCACTATCCTTAATGATAGCATGTGGGGTCTTCCGGTTATGCGATGCAATGTAAATGTCTTCCTGTATCTTTCGGTTTACTCTGACATTTATGAGGTGCGACCGTTTATTTTTTACCTTATCTATAATGTCATTGAATTGCTTGACTGTATCCTTTGACAACTCCGTATTTGTATCAATATAGAAAGTACCCGGCACACCCCCAAACTCATACCACTCAACAGTGCGTCCTTCTCCAAATACCGTCTGAACCATCTCATTGACTGCCGAAACGGTTCCTCCCCTAGTGTACCATGCCAAAGAATGTTTAATGATTCCACGTTTCACATCAACACCCATAGTCTCATCGTAATATTGGCTCTGAAGTTCCAGACCCAGCAAATCCAGAATGTTTTCCGGCAATATATCAATATCTGCATACAGCGATGCCATCCGGGCATATTGTAAGAGTTTTACAAATGCCATCTTGAAGGAATAACTGATCGCTTGAATATCCGGATCCTCCTTGATGTAAGGTGGCAGTACTGATGTTAATTCAGCTTCATGGAGTCTAATCATCCTCAAGTCCCCCATACGATACCGTTTCCGAAATAAGGGAAGCCACGCGATCCTCTGCTACTATTCCAAATTTTGGATCCACGATTTCCGCGCGCTTTGCACCGGCAGACACGATGCGCTGCACCAGTTCATCCGGATTGATGTCGCGCCCCATTTTAGAGCGCTGCCACACCTTATATGCACCAATGGCTAATTGCACTTCCGACTGGATGGACTCCGCACGGTTCCTGTCGCTGACATTTATGTAGTATTTTACATTTAGTACATATGGTACTGTCTCGGGTGCCCCAACCTCTAATCTGTCTGTAAGCGGCTTAACAGATGGCTGTGATAGGTACTCTTTTAACGAATCAATAGACTCCTGCCCCGGCACAACTCCTCCTTTCAGTAAGTACATAATTCGCACCACGCATGGGGATGGGCTCGCCACTCTGATATCCGATACCTCACGGTTGAATTCTCTAACAAAATACTCATAGGCTGCCTCGGTACCCGCTGTGGAATAGGCAGCCGGAGCCGCATATATCCTCATCCGCAAGGAACTGTCTGTTTCAACATCGGATCCATTCTCTGGCTTTGTAATATTTTGTGCCGCATCAATATACGGAACCGGATCCACGATAGTTGTAATATCTCCGATATCATAGTTGTTACCGCTTGTTCCCGGTATCGTGCAAGTTGCACCAATATCCACAACGGTTGCGCCCGGAAGGATCTCGCCATACTCATCCGTTGCAAAATATACCCCATCTCCAGCCGTTACCCGAGTTCCTGCCGGAATGACCGTCGTCGAGTTCCGCGCCTCTGTCACAGACCAGCGAATGGTTGTGCTTGATCCCATTGCCTTTTTGCGTTCAATATGCTTAAGTGCCCCCAGATTTTCCAAGTAGCTTCCTCTACTGTATTTCAAGAGTCCCATTTTCCCGGCATCATCTGAATACATGTATCCCTGAAAAATGTAAAAAGCTCCCGTCTGCAGTAAGATCCTTCGGTCATCTGCTGCCGCCAACGTGATATCTTCCCCGGTAATTTCTTTGTGCTTTTCTTTGAACCAAGCAACCATGTCGGATTCAAGTTGTTCTATCGTATAATTACCAATAAAACTGATATCCGGATAATCTTCGATCGGTTTTAAATTATTCATTCCCATCCATTATCCCCCCTTCCAGTTCGATCATTACCGTTACCATCCCATCCGTGTCATAAGAAAACAGGACCTCATTGACAGAAACCCGCGGCTCATACCGCTCTACCTTTTCCACAATTTCTGTCGCCATGTCATTTTCAAGCTCCGGTGGCATTTGTGAAAGGTTTGCCCATCGCAGTCCAAGTCCGCGAGCCAGTGGAATGGAGCCTTCCGGTATGCTTAATATATTCATCAGACATCGGTGTATATCTTGAATATCTACCCTTTCATCCCCGGATATAAATTCGAACTTCATGGAACCCTCCTCACCTATATTCTGACATGGTTATATCAATGCTCATCGATAGTACCTCGCCTTTTTTCATAACAATATCATACACATCGCTCATATCTGTCAACATCGCATTGCTGCATATCTTTTTCCCTCCAATTACAAGCGGTGCTACCTTTCCGATCGCCTTAAGCAGTTTTTCTTCTTCTCTTCTGGGTCTAATTCCGAGCATTGCGTTTAATTCCATTTTAAATGTAATACTTTGTAAATCGAGCCCCAGATATTCCAATTGCGGTTTGTTATTGATGATACTGTGCACGGCAGTCCGAGCAGATGCTTTTCGCGTAAACCCCGTAAAAGTGATCACCCTGTTGTCACTGGTCTGAAATTTTATATATTTGCCCCAGTTTCCTATCTTTGCCACTGCATCACCTCCCGGTTATCTGCACTTTGCAATAATTTCTTTTAGTGTCATGGTTCCCGATGCATCCTTAAATGTTAAATTCCCACCCGATACTGATATCCCGGCTTCCGGTACATCCCCGGCTACCGAATAGCTCCCCATAATAATGCCTGCCTCCTGCCCATTTGATAAATGCAGCACCAGTACGGCATCCTCCTTTGTTAGTACTTGCAAAACCCCAAAAGGAGCAAACACCGGCAAGCGAACCGTCACCTCACCGCACCGGTCCGGATAATAGATTGCCGCCATTCCGGTTCTCGGATCATAAGAACTGACAAAACCGATCCTAATCCCGCTTTCTTTCACTCTTTTACCCCCTTTTTTTACAGTCGGTTAAATATGCGATAACCGTATACTTTCATTTTGTATCCACCACT
>JAVXIV010000254.1:0-3129 GCA_036785645.1 Hungatella sp. | reverse complement strand
TATATTTCGAAAGAAAACAGGTGTTGAAAAATTATGGAAATCCTGTACAATAGGTGTGAATGTATTGCAGCAAATTTTAGGAAGGAAGTATAGAAGTGAGATTGGGAAGAAATGATATGTGTTGGTGCGGAAGTGGAAAAAAATATAAAACCTGCCATTTGGCATTTGACCAGAAGATAGACAATTATAGGATCTTAGGATGCGAAGTTCCGGAGCACGAGATGATCAAAACTCCGGCACAGATAGAAGGAATCCGAAAAGCCGGAGTGATCAATGACCGAATTTTGGATCTGGTGGATCAATGGATTGGGATTGGAATCAGTTCGGAAGAATTAAACCGAAAGATACATGAGGCGACGCTGGCGCTGGGGGGGATTCCGGCACCGCTCAATTACGAAGGTTTTCCCAAAAGCGTTTGTGTCTCAGTGAATGATGTGGTTTGCCATGGAATCCCGATGGAAACCCAGATTTTGGAAGAAGGAGATATTGTCAATGTCGATGTCACCACGATTGTGGATGGCTATTATGCAGATGCTTCACGGATGTATTGTTTGGGGGAGGTCTCTCAAGAAGCTCAAAAGTTGGTGCGGGTGACCAAAGAATGTCTGGAACTGGGACTGAAAGAGGTAAAACCATGGGCACATTTGGGCAATGTGGGGGCGGCTATTTCCGAATATGCTTATGCAAATGGCTTTACCGTGGTGCGGGAAATCGGTGGTCATGGAGTGGGTATTGACTTTCATGAGGAACCTTGGATTAGCCACATCGGAACGCGTGGAACGGATATGATCTTGGTACCGGGCATGATTTTTACGATTGAACCGATGATCAATGCCGGTCAGGAAGAGGTATTTCAGGATGAGGACGATGGCTGGACGATTTATACGGAAGATGGCAGTTTATCTGCACAATGGGAATATACCATTTTGGTGACCGAGGAGGGAGCCGAGATACTTGCACACTGATTTCATTAGGAAATGAGGAGGTACCATGAGATTTAAAATACAAAAATGGATTGGAATGCTGTGGATTGTGGTCTGTCTTGGCGGATGTGCACAGGCACCCGGACAGAAGCTTGCCCTTGAACCGGCAGCTGCAGACAAAATAAATGTGGTTACGACCTTATTTCCCTATTATGATTTTGCTCGGCAGATTGCAGGAGATCAGCTTGAACTGACGATGGTGATTCCGGCTGGGATGGACAGCCATTCATTTGAACCGACACCGGCAGATATCCTGACCATTCGAAATGCGGATATTTTGGTTTGCAATGGAGGCGAGATGGAACAGTGGCTGGAACAGGTTTTGGAAGCCATTGATCCTTCCGGGATGACTGTGCTCTCGATGATGGATTACGTGGATACCGTAGAAGAAGAACAGGTCGAAGGAATGGAACATGTGCATGATGCGCATCATGCACATGCCACACATGAGGCACAGAGCGATATCGAGTATGACGAACATATTTGGACATCCCCGGTGAATGCCATGAAGATCGTGCGTGTGCTCAGCGATACATTACAGCAGGCAGATGCGGCAAACCGAGATCTGTATGAAACCAATACCAGGAGATATTTATCCGAACTGGAACAATTGCATCAGGACTTTTTGCAGGTGGTGAAGGACGAAAAACGAAACTTGATTATTATAGGAGATAAGTTCCCTTTTCGCTATCTGGCGGATACCTATGGATTCTTCTACCGTGCGGCATTTTCCGGATGCAGTACCGATACGGAACCAAGTGCCAAAACCATTGCCTATCTGATTGATCAGGTGCGGGAACAGCAGATTCCGGTGATTTATTATCCGGAACTCTCCAGTCATAGAGTTGCGGAGATCATCTGCGAAGAGACGGGGGCAAAGCCACTGCTGCTTCATTCGTGCCACAATGTGAGCCGTGCGGAATTTGATGGCGGAATCACCTATTTGGAACTGATGAAACAAAATGCAGAAAATCTGAGAAAAGGACTAGATGAATGAATCCACTTATTGAATGTAGCCATGTAGATTTTGGATATGAGAATCACAATGCCGTCACTGATCTGACGATGGAAGTAAATCCGGGCGATTATCTTTGCATCGTAGGAGAAAATGGTTCCGGAAAAAGTACACTGATCAAGGGCTTTCTGGGTCTTTTAAAACCGACCAAGGGTGTACTGATCATCTCGGAAGAACTGAGGCATACGGGGATTGGATATCTGCCCCAACAGACCGCTGCGCAGAAAGATTTTCCGGCTACCGTTTATGAGGTTGTGATCTCGGGATGCCTGAGCAAGCGGGGTAATCGCCCATTTTATTCGAAAACAGAGAAGAAGCTGGTGTTGTCCGGTATGGAGAAACTGGGAATTGTAGATTTACAGAAGCATGCTTATCGGGAACTATCCGGTGGTCAGCAGCAGCGTGTCCTGATTGCCAGAGCTTTGTGTGCTACCAACCAAATACTGATTTTAGATGAGCCGATTACCGGATTGGATCCCGCAGCAACACAAGAATTTTATCATCTGATCAAAAAACTAAATCAAGAAGAACAGGTAACGATTTTAATGGTGTCACATGACATCAGAAATATCGTGGCACAAGCCAATAAGATCCTCCATTTACAGCAAAAGGTACTGTTTTATGGAACTGTGCAGGACTATAGAAAGAGTGAGATCGGACAAAAATTTCTGGGAGGTGAGCACTCATGCAGATAATTGGAGAGATGTTATCCTATCCATTTTTGGTACGTGCTCTAATCGGCGGAATTTTGGTATCCCTTTGTGCTTCGTTATTGGGTGTCAGCTTGGTGCTGAAACGATATTCGATGATTGGAGACGGTTTGTCTCATGTATCCTTTGGTGCACTTTCTATTGCATTGGCGATCGGATGGTCACCGCTCAAGGTGTCGATTCCGGTGGTCGTACTGGCAGCTTTTTTTCTGCTTCGCATCACGGAACAGGGAAAGATCAAGAGTGACGCGGCGATTGCGCTGATTTCAGCCAGTGCTTTGGCGATCGGGATTGTGGTAACCTCCCTGACTACCGGGATGACCACCGATGTCAGCAGTTATATGTTTGGCAGTATCTTGGCCATGAGTGTCTCCGATGTGCGCCTTAGTGTGCTGTTATCGATCATTGTGCTGGGATTGTT
>JAVXIV010000253.1:592-3130 GCA_036785645.1 Hungatella sp. | reverse complement strand
ATAGCATAATACAGATTTCAGCGCCTTTGATATGAGGTCATAGGTTTCTTTCTCTGTCAGTGGATTGTAGATATATCCAAGAGTGGTATTCAAGTTTAATCTTCTGTAATAGATTGATTGCTTTGAGAACCAGTACGACGAATCTGTCACATCATCCCATTTCAGGGCTACCAGTTCCCCTACACGCAGACCCAGCATGAAATTTAGCTTGATGGCAAGAAAAGCGGTATCTAAGGTTTCGGTATACATACCGTTTACTATAGTCTTGATGTTGCTTAGGCGATCACTTCCTGCATACTTTACGAAATGATCGCATAGATGATAGAAAGGGATCTTAGGAGTGGCGGCATGATTCATCGGATACAGGGAATTGTTTGGGGACCGGGGATGCTGTTTTGCCTGATGGCAGTGGGGTTGCTCTATAGTGTTGCTTCCGGTTTCTTTCAGCTGCGTGGAGCAAAAATCTGGTGGAGGCATACGGTGGGGAGCTTCCTATCGCAAGAGGGCTCGCGGGTAAAATCGCAGAAGCGGGATGCCCATTCGGTGACCAAAATTCAGACAGTCTGCACTGCGTTGGCAGCCACCGTGGGAACCGGCAATATCGTAGGAGTAGCGACGGCGCTCACAGCGGGCGGGGCGGGAGCGATCTTTTGGATGTGGATATCGGCCGGAATCGGGATGATGACCGCTTATGCGGAAACGTCCCTGGGCATACGCTATCGTTATCGGGACGATGCAGGACGGTGGATCTGCGGTCCCATGGTCTATCTGGAACGGGGACTTCATCTGCCCTGGCTGGCGGTGCTCTACAGCCTCCTATGCATCTTCTCCTCGCTGGGCATGGGGAGCATGGTGCAGTCCAATGCAATTGCAGAAACCTTAAGCTACATCGGAGGCATGCCGCCCCTGATCGTTGGAATCATACTGACATTTACCGTAATGGCGGTCATTTGCGGTGGAATTTCCAGAATTGCATCGGTTTCGGAGTGGCTGATGCCCATCTGTGCGGGTATTTACATGATTTTCTCTCTGATTGTAATTATCTCTTGCTATGATCGGCTTCCGTTAGTACTGGAACGAATCTTTGCGTCGGCATTGCTACCGCAGGCGGCACTGGGGGGCATGGGCGGATATGGAATTAGCAGAAGCTTGCGCCTTGGAATCGCCAGGGGGACATTTTCCAATGAGGCAGGTCTGGGAAGTCTGGCCATTCTCCACGGAGCGGCGGAAAATACTACACCGGAGGAACAAGGGATGTGGGCGATGTTTGAAGTGTTTTTCGACACCATGGTGATCTGCACCATGACAGCTTTCGTGATTCTCTGTATAACCAATGGAGATCCCAAGGGAGCGCACTGCGATGGAGCCGCCCTGACTACCTTTTGTTTTGAGCAGCGGCTGGGGCTGTGGGGGCATTATCTGGTGTCGGGAGCCATGCTGGTATTTGCATTTGCCACCATCATTGCATGGTTTTATTTGGGTAGGCAGGCCTTGGCCTATCTAGTGGAACAAGTGGGAAAGGTTTTTCCCGGAATGGGCAGAGTGTCACGCGGAATTGAAGATCTATATCTGATTTTGTATCTCCATGCAGTTTTCTTGGGGTGTCTGGGCAGCCTTACGATGGTCTGGGAATTATCAGATATCTGGAATGGCTTGTTGGCAATTCCCAATCTGCTTGCACTGGTGCTTTTGATTAGGCAAGTACACTATCCTGAGAAGTAGAGACTGTAAAATATAAAAAAGCCTTCCGCAGCAGGAAAGCTTTTTCATGTTTAAGGGATAAAAGGGAGGCGAGCCGATAAATGATTATCAGCTCGAGTATTATGAAAAAAATTTTGTAAGCATGGTCTAAACAACATCTCTGTTGCTTATGATCTTAGTATAAGTGGAATTCATGAAGAAATCATGTTCATTGTGTAAAAAGATTTTGAATATTTTTTGAATAAAATATGAACGAAGAGGAAGAAAATTTCTTAAAAACCGTTGACAATTGAAAAAAAATATTGTAAAATCAACAAGTCTGTAGTCGTAATGCAGAGATAGAGCAGTAGGCCTTGGTAGCTCAGTCGGTAGAGCAGAGGACTGAAAATCCTCGTGTCACTGGTTCGATTCCGGTCCAAGGCATATTCCTTATGCGGGTGTGGTTCAATGGTAGAACACTAGCCTTCCAAGCTAGATACGCGGGTTCGATTCCCGCCACCCGCTTTTGTTATACCCAAATATAAGGCACTTCGCCTGATATCATTGTCTTTGCTGGTGTATTTTTCAGATAACGCTTTCACAACCGGCAGCAATTCTTCCATTTCGTAGTCTATTTCGTATTCCATTTCATTCACCCCTTCTATGATTCCAACTCTTCCGGTGCATCAAAGTACAATTTTTTGTCCCAGTGGGATTCTTCGGAAAATTGACTATACTCATCTTCCATCAAAGAACCATATTCATCTTGTCTCTTCCCATGGTTACGATATCCTGCATGAACAGCTCTGGTGAAACGTTCCAGACAGGTTTCACAAAGATATTTCACCGATCCATAGC
>JAVXIV010000253.1:0-582 GCA_036785645.1 Hungatella sp. | reverse complement strand
TGTTCCTTCATAAATGAAATCAGTTCGTCATCGCTTAACATGTCCTCAGATTCATTCTTATATAAATAGAATACCCCTTGCAATTGTGCGATAATTTCCGGAAAATTTTTTTGCTCCACATATTGGGAATCGCAAAATGCCTGAATCAGTTCCGGCAAAATTCCTTCACCAAATTCCACTCGTCTTTGTTCCTTCAAGGCATCGTGTCGACAGATTGCAAGTTCCTGGGCATCTTCTAACGTCAAGCGAATTCCAAACCGTTCTATTTTGTCATTGCATGACAGAATCTGTTGTATTTCACCTTTTTGCTGTTCTTTCATTATGAGTTCATACATGTTTTTTCCCATAGAATCGCTCCTTTCATCATTGGATAGCAATCTTATCATTATCAGACAGATATTACAAGACTTGAAAAAATTCATTATATTAAAGATATTAATAATGGTTCGGTTGCAGTCTCCACATCCTAATGCTACAATAGAGCCAACATTAAAATACAAGGAGGTTCCATTATGTTAGATAAGAAAATTGTAGAATTATTGAACACACAGATAAACAAGGAATTTTATTCCGCTTATCTGT
>JAVXIV010000252.1:0-3134 GCA_036785645.1 Hungatella sp. | reverse complement strand
CATTGCCGGTGCCAAATACATATAATTGTTCCATGTGCTCTCCTTTCCATTTTCCATTTTCTATGTTACTATAGCAGTAAGAAAAATGCAACTGTCTGGAGGAATGTATATGAAAGATCTGGCTTACTTAAAGTTATTGGCGAGAGAGTATCCTACGATAAAGGCTGCATCCAGTGAGATTATCAATTTGATGGCGATCTGCGGTCTGCCCAAAGGAACCGAATATTTTTTCAGTGATCTTCACGGAGAGCACGAGGCATTTATTCATTTACTGAAGAGCTCTTCCGGTATTATCCGAGAGAAGATCAAAGAGACTTTTGGCTATATCATTCCGGAAGAGGAACAGACCAAACTTGCCAACCTGATTTATTATCCGGAGAAAGCACTTGGTGAGATGGCACTCACCGGACAGGATACGGAGGATTGGAAGCGCATCAATATTTACCGCTTGGTGCAGATCTGCAAAGAAGTTGCCTCCAAATATACCAGATCCAAGGTACGTAAGAAGATGCCACCGGAATTTGCTTATATTATAGACGAGTTGATTCACGTAGATTATAATACGGAGAATAAACGGATATACTATAGCGAGATTATTCGATCGATCATCGGCACGGATGTTGCGGATAAATTTATCATTGCGCTGTGCGAACTGATTCAGAATCTGACGATTGACAATCTTCATATCATCGGGGATATCTTTGACCGGGGTCCCAGAGCGGATCTGATTATGAATGAACTCATGCATTTTCATGATGTAGACGTGCAATGGGGCAATCATGATATTTCATGGATGGGAGCAGCTACGGGGAATCCGGCTTGTATCTGCAATGTTTTGCGCATTGCCATCAGTTACAATAGTTTTGATGTATTAGAGGAAGGTTATGGAATCAATCTGAGACCCTTATCGATGTTTGCAGCCAATATCTACCGCAATGATAGCTGCGAACGATTTATCCCTCATATTCTGGATCAAAATATCTATGATGCCGTGGATCCGGGACTGGCAGCCAAGATGCACAAAGCCATTGCGGTCATTCAGTTCAAGCTAGAGGGTCAGATCATCAGCCGTCATCCGGAATATCGGATGGAAGAGCGCAGGTTGTTGGAACAGGTTGATTTTGAAAATGGAACGGTGAAGATCGGGTCGAAGGAATATCGGATGCTGGATCGGTCATTTCCTACGATTGATCCCAAGGAACCGTTAACACTATCCGTAGAGGAAGAAGATCTGCTGCATACGCTGATCCTTTCTTTTCGTCATAATGCACTGCTTCATAAACATGTAAAATTTTTATATTCACATGGAGGTATTTATAAATCTTACAACAAGAATCTCCTCTATCATGGCTGTATTCCGATGAAAAAAGACGGTAGTTTTGATGAGATTGTGGTGGGTGGTGAGTCTTATCGCGGCCGCAGCTTGATGGACTATGTGGATCAACAGATTCAGAATGCCTATTTTCTGCCGGAGGGTACTAGAGAGAAGGAATGGGCCAGAGACTTTATGTGGTATTTGTGGTGCGGAGCAAAGTCTCCGGTTTATGGCAAGGACAAGATGACAACGTTTGAGCATTATTTTATAGAAGATAAAGAAACCCATCAGGAAGTGATGAATCCGTATTATCGGCTGAGCGTTCGGGAAGAGTGCTGCAATCGGATCTTGGAGGAATTTGGACTCCCAACGAAGGGGGCACATATCATCAACGGACATGTGCCGGTCAAGATCAAGGATGGCGAAACTCCGATCAAGGCCAATGGAAAACTCTACATCATCGACGGCGGTCTTTCAAAAGCTTATCAGGAGAAGACCGGTATCGCAGGCTATACCTTGATTTACAATTCCAACCATCTGGCTTTGGCCGAGCATAAACCCTTCTGTCCGGGGATGGAAAACACACCGAAGGTCACGATTGTAGAGAAGATGAAGAATCGGGTCATGGTGGGTGATACGGATTTGGGCAAAGAATTAGCGGATCGGATTGCGGATTTAAAGGAATTGGTGGGTGCTTATCGGGAAGGCATCCTGAAGGAAAAGATCATATAGTAGGAAAAGTTAATAATAATTTAATGACTGATTTATTTACCAATGAAAAGAATCATGATACAATGAGCGTTAGTCAGTACTTTAGATAGAGGAGATTTTCATGAGAAAAGATGAATTCCTGCAACTCTTGCGTCAGGCTTTGGCAGGGGATGTACCGTCCGGTGTCATTGAGGAAAATATAAGATATTACGATCATTATATCTCGGAAGAGGTTCAAAAAGGGATGTCCGAGGAAGAGGTCATCGCAGAGATTGGAGACCCCAGATTGATCGCCCACACCATTGAAGATACGACGGATGGAACCTCAGAAACCGGTTACACGGATCCGGTGGATGACCGCAGCAGTCAAAGCCAGAGTCAAAGTACTTATCGTGAAGACTCCTATGGTTCACAGGGTAACACACATACCTTCCGATTGAATCGATGGTATTGGAAGCTTTTGGCCGCACTGGTTATATTTGGGATTGTTTATCTCGTATTTATGGTAGTCGGGGGGATTTTTACGCTTCTATCTCCTCTGCTGGGTCCGCTTTTTGTCATCTGGATCATCACTTGGATTTTCCGAATGTTGAAACGAAGGTAGCTTAAAATCCTCACAAAACTGTTCTGTTTATTAGAAAATCGAATCGCCCCTCAATCGGATAAAACTGATTGAGGGGCGATTTTACTTGACAAAGTAATATAAAAGTAATATACTTTGCTATAAAGTTCATAAAAACGTAACAAATGTAGAAGATTTGTATGATCTGTCGGAAAAGGTAGTCTGGGAGGCAAGAATGAAGAAAATGCGCACTCGAACTTGGAAAACGATGATAACCATATGCTTATCGATATTTTTTTTCGGTATCGCACCGAAATTGACCTATGCAGCAGTATCTGTGGGAGGCGAAGTAGAAGCATTAACCACTTCCTCTTATCTTGTGAAGCTCAATGTACCAACCGCTCGCCTTTATGCAGCGGACAATGAACGCTCAGCGTCGGTTGCAGAGGTAACCGGAAGCACGGCCTATGAGGTATTATCTTATTCGGATGGGTGGGCTCGGATCGATACCGGAAGCACCATCGGCTATCTTCCGCTTGCAGGTCA
>JAVXIV010000251.1:0-3145 GCA_036785645.1 Hungatella sp. | reverse complement strand
CAGCACTTTACCGGCCGCCGCACATACCAGTGGATTGCCTCCGTAAGTGGTTCCATGATCTCCCGGCTGCATCGCCGTTGCTGCTTTGCCGGAAGCCAAAAATGCGCCGATTGGCACACCGTTGCCCAGCGCTTTCGCCACGGTCATCACATCCGGCTTCACGTTGTATGCCTGCCACGCAAACATCTCCCCGCTGCGCCCCATGCCGCACTGAATTTCATCCAACAGCAGCAGCAGATCATGCTCATCACACAGCTTTCGTACACCCTCTAAAAATTCCTGCGTCGCCGGATAAATGCCGCCTTCTCCCTGAATGGTCTCCAGAAGGATGGCACAGGTATGATCATGAATCAAGGATTTCACACTCTCCAGATCATTAAAATCCGCAAATAAAATGCCCGGAAGCAATGGGCAAAATGGTTCCCGGTAATGATCATTACCGGTCACAGATAACGCTCCCAAACTCCTGCCATGGAAAGAATGTTTCATGGCGATGATCTCATGACCGCCGTGCCCATCCCGATTGAATGCATAACGTTTGGCGATCTTTATGGCTCCCTCGATTGCCTCGGTTCCGCTATTTGTGAAAAATACCCGATCCATTTGGGCTGCTTTTAAGAGTTTTCCGGCCGCATCGATGGAGGGCTGATTGTAAAATAAGTTGGAGGTATGTAAGAGTTTATCCACTTGGTCTTTTACAGCCTGCGTATATTCCGGATCCTGATAACCCAATCCCATGACCGCGATTCCGGCTCCAAAATCCAGATATTCCTTGCCCTCCGAGTCATACAGATGGACCCCTTTCCCATGATCAAAAATCACCGGAAATCGATGATATGTTTTATAGAACTCCTGCTCTGCCAGTGCAATTGCATCTTCTTTATTTGACATGATAGAATTTTTCCTCCCTTGAATCCAAGATAGCTGTCCCAATCCCTTTATTCGTAAAAATCTCCAGGAGCAGGCAATGCGGAATTCTGCCATCCAGAATATGAACTCTGGATACACCTTCTTTAATCGCATCAATACAGTTTTGAAGTTTAGGCAGCATCCCACCTCCCAGCGAACCTCCTGCCACAAAATCTTGCGCTTCTCGCACCGTCATCTCTGAAATCAAAGAAGTCTTATCTTCAAAGTCTCGATAAACGCCCTCCACATCCGTCAAAAATGCCAGTTTTTCTGCTTTCACTGCGGTTGCAATCGCACAAGCCGCATCGTCTGCATTGATATTATAGCTCAAATAGTCATCGTCGTACCCGATCGGACAGATGATCGGCAAGAAATCTTTTTCCAGCAAGTCATAGATCAGTTCCGGATCTACCTCGGTGATCTCTCCGACAAAACCGATATCCTCCCCCTTGGAATAACGCTTGCTGCATTTGAGCATCATCGCATCTTTGCCGCTGATTCCCACGGCCTTGATCCCCAGTTCATTGACCATCTGTACCAGACCTTTGTTGACTTTATTGAGAACCATCTCCGCAATTTCCATCGTGGCTTCATCAGTTACGCGCAGACCATTGACAAATTTCGCTTCCATCCCCACCTTGTTCACCCATTTGCTGATCTCTTTGCCGCCGCCATGAACGATGATCGGTTTAAAACCTACCAGTTTGAGAAGCACTACATCCTGAATGACGTGTTTTTTCAATTCCTCGTCTACCATGGCACTGCCCCCATATTTGACCACGATAATCTTCCGGTTAAAGCGCTGAATATAGGGTAATGCTTCGATTAAAACTTCCACTTTCTGCATAATGCTCTGATCTAATTCCATCCGCTTCTCCTCCTATGAGCGATAATCCGCATTGATTTTCACATAGTTAAAAGTCAGGTCACACCCCCATGCCGTCGCCGTCGCCTCTCCCATTTTCACATCTGCAATGGCCGTCACCATGGGTTCCGATAAAATCTTCGTTGCTTCCTCTTCACTGTAATCCAATGCCACACCATTTTCAATGATCTTTAACTTTCCGGCTGCACTCTCAAAGAACAAATCGACCTCTTCCGGATCAAACTGCGCACCGGAATATCCCATCGCACATAAAATACGTCCCCAATTGGCATCATGCCCAAAGATCGCCGCTTTCGTAAGGCTGGAAGTGATGATGGATTTGGATAATGTCACTGCCTGTGCTTTATTCTCGGCCCCAATCACCCGGACCTCAAACAGAGCGGTACAGCCTTCTCCGTCTCCTGCCATCTTCTTTGCCAGGGTCTCATTCACGTAATTTAATGCCTGTAAAAATGTCTCATAATCGGTATCTTTTTGCGTAATTTCCGGATTGCCTGCCATGCCATTGGCAAGTAGGAGCACGGTATCGTTGGTAGAGGTATCCCCGTCCACAGAGATCATATTGTAGGTATCCTGAATGTCTGTACTGAGCGCCTCTTGCAGCAATTCCTTGGAGATCGCAGCATCTGTGGTAACAAATGCCAGCATGGTACACATATTGGGATGAATCATCCCGGAGCCCTTGCACATTCCGCCAAGTGTCACCGTCCTGCCACCAAGCTTGATCTGGACAGCCACTTCTTTCTTCTTCGTATCGGTCGTCATAATCGCCTGCGCCGATGCGGTTCCGCTCGCCGCACTGCCGTCTAGATGTGGTGCCATCGCACAGACACCTGCTTTTAATTTCTCAATCGGAAGCTGCTTTCCGATGACCCCGGTGGAAGCAACCAAGACCGCATTCGTTGGAATCGCCAGAACTTCTGCCGCTTCCTCTGCTGTGTCTTTGCAGTAGCCATAGCCTTCCGTTCCGGTACAGGCATTGGCAATTCCGGCATTGATCACGACTGCCTGTGCAAATAAACTGTGTTTCACAACCTCCTGATCCCACTTAACGGGTGCTGCTTTCACAAGATTGGTTGTAAACGTACCCGCCACGTGACACGGTTTCTCACTATAAATCAGCGCCATATCTTTGCGATCCCGATATTTGATCCCTGCTGCCGTCGATGCAGATAAAAATCCAATTGCAGCTGTCACTCCACCCTCTATTTTTTTCATCCTCTATTCTCCTATCGACTATTTTCCTAATGAAACATTCTCTCGTTTTCTATACTTTTATGTAACTATTCAGAGGGAAAATAGCTGTGGAAAGCAGCGCCAAGCTTGCTTGTAAGCTGCTTTTTACAGCTA
>JAVXIV010000250.1:0-3149 GCA_036785645.1 Hungatella sp. | reverse complement strand
AATCGGAAAAACAGCAGAGAAGATTGCAGCCTTTACGAATCTGATTGATACTTATCGCGAGAAGATCAAGGATCGTGAATACTCGATCCGGAGCTTGATCGAGGATATTTTGGAAGAGAGCGGATATCAGAAGGAGCTGGAGGCAGAAGGAGAGATCGAAGCGCAGACCAGACTGGACAATATTCAGGAGCTGATCAATAAAGCCATCAGCTACAGTGAAGATCACGAAGCACCAAGTCTGGGAGAATTTCTGGCAGAGGTTGCTCTGGTGGCAGATGTTGACCGCATGAATACTTCGGAAGCGCGCGTGACGCTGATGACGCTTCACAGTGCCAAGGGATTGGAATTTCCAAGAGTTTACCTAAGTGGTATGGAGGATGGTCTCTTCCCCAGTATGATGTCCATTACTTCTGACGATCGCACCGATTTGGAGGAGGAACGACGGCTCTGTTATGTGGGAATTACACGTGCTAAAGAGTATCTGACACTGACCGCTTCTAGGATGCGAATGGTCAACGGAGAGACCAAATACAGCAAGGTCAGCTGCTTTGTAAAAGAGATTCCCAAGGAACTGCTGGAGGAAGAAAGACCGGATGTAAGACCTTATGGAAGAAAACTAAAAGAAGAGTACAGTGGAACGGCCCTTCCATGGGATCGACCGCTGAAACCGGAAGGAGTCAGCAGCTTTGGTAAAAAAACCAATGCCTATGCCTCAAAGTCTGCGCCAACGGTATGGGCATCTGCCGCACCCTCTTTTGGGAAAGCATTTACCGTAGAAAAATCCAAGGATCTGGATTATCAGGTTGGTGATCAGGTTTTACATATCAAATTTGGTCACGGTATTGTATTGTCGATTGCGGATGGCGGCAAGGATTATGAAGTAGCGGTTTGTTTTGATACGGTAGGGGTGAAAAAGATGTTTGCCTCTTTTGCAAAACTGAAAAAAGTCTAATATTTTTTGTGAAAATGGGTAAAATAAGATAGTAAAAAGTAAAATATGATGCTATACTATACATGATATGAGACGTGGGTGCTTTGGAAGATGCAGCTGCATTTGTAAAAAGAAAGGGTGTGTATGTGATGAATAAATTTGATATGTTAGGAAAAGATGCCATGAACCGTGTGGAGGATCTCATGAATTCTACCAGATTGAATGATTTTTTGCACAAGAAAGAGATTGAAGAGAAGAAGAAAAACAATATTCTCTGGGCACTGGCGATCCTTGGTGCAGTCGCAGCGGTTGCCGGGATTGCATATGCGGTATATCGTTTCTTTACACCGGATTATCTGGAAGATTTTGAAGATGATTTTGATGACGATTTCGATGACGACTTTTTCGAAGACGAAGAAGGCCCAAAGCAAGCAGCAAAACAGGCAGTGAAATAAGCCATAAAGCAGGCAATAAAGTAGGTATGGATGAGCGTGTCTCTGATTGAGAGGCACGCTTTTTTTGAAGGGAGCCGGAACGTAATGAAAAAAGGTGAAGTATATCAGGCTGTAGTGGAGGAACTGGATTTCCCCAATAAAGGGATTTTGCATATAGATGGAGAAAAGGTTGTAGTAAAAAATGCCTTGCCGGGTCAGAAAATCGAACTGTTAATCAATAAAAAAAGAAATGGAAAATGTGAGGGGATGCTGATGGAAGTTCTCGAGAAGGCTCCTTCTGAGACGGAAGCACACCTCTGCCCGCATTTTGGTATTTGTGGCGGCTGTATGTTTCAAAGCATTCCTTATGAAGCACAATTGCAGATGAAAGATGCGCAGGTTCGGGAACTGATGGACCGGGTTTGTGAAGATTATGTATATGAAGGGATCAAAGCCAGTCCGCTTGCAGAGCATTATCGAAACAAGATGGAATTTTCCTTTGGAGATGAGTATAAAGACGGCCCATTGGCACTGGGGATGCACCGGCGAGGCAGCTTTTATGATATCGTGACGTTATCGGAATGCCGTTTGGTACAGGAGGATTTCATTGAGATATTAAAAGCGACCAGAGCATATTTTGCAGATTTGAAGATCAGTTTTTATAAAAAAATGAAGCAGATCGGATATCTGCGCCATCTGTTGGTACGACGTGCCACAAAAACGGGTGAGATTTTGATTGACTTAGTGACAACCACGCAGGAAAGTCCTGATTTAACAGCGTACAAAAAGATACTTTTAGAGTTGCCGCTGCAAGGCAAGATTGTGGGGATCCTACATACGAGCAATGACAGCATTGCGGATGTGGTGCAGAGTGACCGAACCGATATTTTATACGGACAAGACTTCTTCTACGAGGAACTGCTGGGACTTACTTTTAAGATATCCCCATTTTCTTTCTTTCAGACCAATTCTCTGGGTGCGGAGGTTCTTTACGAAACTGTGCGGGGCTACGTAGGTGATACCGAGGGTCAGATTGTGTTTGATTTATACAGTGGAACCGGAACCATTGCCCAGATGATTGCTCCGGTGGCGAAGAAAGTGATCGGTGTAGAGATTGTCCCGGAGGCGGTGGAAGCGGCCAAAGTGAATGCAAAGGTCAATGGTCTGTGCAATTGTGAATTTATTGCAGGCGATGTATTGAGTGTCATCGATGAGATCCCTGATAAACCGGATCTAATTATCCTCGATCCGCCGCGTGACGGACTTCATGCCAAGGCACTGGACAAAATCATCCATTACGGAGTGGAACATCTGGTATATATTTCATGTAAACCCACGAGCTTAGCCAGAGACTTAGTGATCTTGCAGGCACAGGGATACCGTGTCGAGAAGATCTGTGCGGTCGATATGTTCCCTTCGACCGCCAATGTAGAGACCGTGGTGCTCTTATCCCTGATAAAATAAGGTCTTTCTTGAGTTTTAAGAGTTCTAAAAGTGTCCGGTGACAACCTTTTGACAACCTTTTTTTGAGATGTTGTCAAAGGGAGGCCGCCGTTTCAAAAATATCTACACTGCGCGAGGCCATAGTTTCAGTGGTGTGCGTGTGACGCATAGAATGATAATCAAAAGCGATATGTAAATCATGGTGAATGATCCGGCTGCTAGGTCCGTCTTTTTCAGGTTTTAAATAATGTTCCACATAATATTCACCATATATCAGACGGTTTTTCTTTTGCCACTCCAAGACATGGGATAAAGCAAATTACATAATTATCCAGTACTTT
>JAVXIV010000249.1:0-3185 GCA_036785645.1 Hungatella sp. | reverse complement strand
ATCGGCACATGGCTCGGTGTATCCTCTGAAAAAGTGATAACAGGGAGTATGACACTCTGCACCACCTACCCATTTTTTTGTCTGATCGTTCATAAATAGTACTTCAAATGTGATCGGGTTGATCACATAGACAAAATTGCTTAAATGATTCATCACCGACTGTCGTAGCTGTAGGTCTTGTGCAATGATTTCATCATTGCGTTGCTTTACAAAAAAAGTAGCTAAAATATTACAGGTGGTTGTAAGCTCATCGATTTCGGTATTGCTTGGTAATGCTTCACTTGTGCAGTTGTCAAAGCCAATGAAACCCAGCAGCATGCGCTTGTCAAAAATACCAAATTGAAACAGAGATTTAATGCCCTGTGCTTGCAGCAGAGTGCGTTGGCGCACTTGCAAGGCATCCGGAGTTTTTACAATATAAGTACCTGTTTTGTAAAAGCTTGCATTGGCAGCCGAGACGACATCAATCGGTAGATTTTGCAGATGTTCTCTTTCCGGTGTGATTCCCTCTGCGCACCATTCAAAGGTATTGGACGTCGTCTGTCCATCCTTACTTGTTTCAAAAATATAGCCTCTTTCAAATGAAAAGTGGTTTGCTATGAGTTCAAGTACAGAGTGGATGGCTTCTGTCGGGTTTTCAGACTGATAGAGAATCTTAAAGATATATTCGATTCGATTTTGGCGGAAGTTTTCTTGAGCCATAGCAGTTTCTCCTTGACAGTTGTTTCGCGTAGACTCGTATTTCACAAAATCACCTCCGCTATCAAACGGATATCCGTTTTCTACACTTTTATGATATAAATTTATTCTACTATTATTCACAGTATAATATACTTATCCGTAAAAGTCCAGTGCACCGTAAAATAAACAAACGGTCCTTTTTTTCACAGATCATAGGTCATGAGCCAGGTTTTAAAATAGGGTTCTATGACGCGAAAGGGTGCGGGACCGATGTCCAGAAGAAAGGTATGAAAATCTTTTAAATGAAAATTTTCTTTTAATGTTTTTTCGGCAGTGCTGCGCATTTGCAGGATTTCCAAATAGCCTACATAGTATTCCAAATAATTGGTGGGGCTGGCAAGTAGGGTATTGTACATACTGTCTACAATATCGGTGCCCTCGACTTCATAATATTGTTTGAGATAATCCGAAACTTGATTGCGCGTCCAACCATAATAGTTGATGTAGAGATCCAACACGGCATGGATGCCCAGACTGCAGGAAGCATTGTGTGCTAAAATTTGAGCCGGTTGGGGATCCAATCCGTTCTCCATAGAATAGGCATAATTTTCCACATAGAAAGCCCAGCCCTCGCTGTAGCTTGGAAAATTTAAAATCTGCCGCAGCGGATCGGGGGATTTCTGTGAAAAATAAACCGTCTGATAAAGGTGACCGGGATATCCCTCATGAGCCAAGGTGAGGAAAAGATCATGTTCCGCAGATTGGGCACTCCGATTGAGATAGATGGTGTTGACTTCTGATTGGTCAATCGGCGGACTTAGATAAAAGGCAGGGCTTAGGGAAGACTCCAATGCCTTTGGAACATATTTGATGGTGTAGGAACAATCCGGAAGGGATGGGAAGTCAGAATCCATCTGTTTCATCAGACTCTCTAGGATTCGATCCGGCTCCGTCAGACTGATTTGATAGTTCGTCAGCTGGCCGGAGGCATCCGGATGTTCTTTGAGAATCTTTGTGATAGCACGGCTGTCGGCATCCATTTGATCTTCAATGGCATCTTTTAAGGCATCTATGGATTCATAGGTGGTTCCGGTAGCGAATTTTACCATATATTCATAATAAGCTTTTCCGTTAGGATAATAGCAGAGACCTTGATCATTGATATTGGTACCCTTTAATGCCGTGAGACCATCTACCAAAAGCCGATAGGCGGGAAGAAAGTCGTCCCCCAGAATCCGGAGATTGCGAGCCGTATAATCTGCGATTTCTTCGGAAGTCAGATCTGCAACGGCTGTCAAACGATCCGGGAAGGTTTCCGATAAAAAGCTGCGCTCCGGAGTAAACAAATATCCTTCACAAGAAGCGATAATTTCGTCGACCAAGGCATCCGTCATAAAAAGACCGGACTTGGCTTTTTCTTGTTCAAAGGTGAGGATCTGTGTAAAATATTCATCGGTCTGTGCTAACAGATTTAAATAATCTTCAATATCTTGTTTCGTGTAGAACGCATATTCTTCCAATAAGATGGGAAGTTGAACCTGAACACCGATGGTGGGCCCCAGTGGCTGATAATAAAGTTCCATACCCTCGGCAGATAATTCGGTCTCATAGGCATCAGCAAGAATGCGATAGGTGAGCTGTTGATCCGGAGTCAGCAGGTTGACATCAAGGGCATCCAAGGCAGCTTTTTCCTGCTTTTGCACGGCGAGGTCCTGCTTCATCGCTTCCACGGAAAAATCGCCATAAGTAATGGGATAATCGGTGATCCGGTATGCGGCGGGGTCAGCTAAGGTGTAGTGTAAACTCAGCGAGGAGGTGATGACTTGCTCTTTAAACAGACGCATGCACAGTTCCTCAAAGCTCTGTCGGGTGACCAGGGATTCTTTTTGATAAGCTTCGTATTCAGCAGAAACGGTGCTTTCTTTGGCGGAAGATGATTCGGGTGTAAAACGCTGACCGGATGTGCAGCCGGTCACCAGGCAGATCATAAGTAGAAGGATCAGTATCGTTTGAAAAGGATGCTGTTTCTGTGAATTCATAGCCTTGTTCCTCCATGTAGGTCATAGCGATGCAAACATAATAAGGTACATTATAAATTATATTGAAAAATATTACAACTATTCCAATAATTTCCAAAAAAGTGCGATCTTGACAAAAACGAGCGAAACATTTAAACTGACAATCAGAGTGGGAAATTATCTTGTTTTGACCGCAATTTTAGGAGGAAATGACATGTGTAAAGATTGTAAGAAACCATATTATATTACGACGGCGATTGCCTATACCTCAGGCAAGCCTCATATTGGCAATACGTACGAGATTGTGTTGGCAGACAGCATTGCACGCTATAAAAGAGCACAGGGGTACGATGTGTTTTTCCAGACCGGTACCGATGAGCATGGGCAGAAGATTGAGTTAAAAGCGGAAGAAGCGGGTGTTACACCCAAAGAATTCGTAGATCAGCTGGCAGGACAAGTGCGAAATATATGGGATATGATGAATAC
>JAVXIV010000248.1:0-3211 GCA_036785645.1 Hungatella sp. | reverse complement strand
TTTTATAATAAGATTTGTGCGGTAACTTTTGATGAGAGCTTTGCTAAGGCAACCGGTGTAGCGGTATCCTTATACAACATTTTAATTGCAGTTTTGACCGCAGTTACCATTGTACTGGGAATGCGTATGATGGGAGCGATGCTGATCTCTAGTCTGATCATCTTTCCTGCTTTGACCTCAATGCGGATTTTTCGTAGCTTTCGCGGGGTCGTATGGTCTTCCGGAATTCTGTCCGTGGTATGCTTTTGTGTGGGAATGGTTGCATCTTATCAATTTTCTACCCCGGCAGGAGCTAGTGTGGTCTTGGTAAATCTGGCTGCTTTTTTGCTTTTTTCTATGGGAAGCGTGGGTTTTCGATTTTTCACGAAGAAGAAACAGGGGTGAATGTTGACTTGTGGCAAATTAAAAGCTATAGTAGATAGCAGTATTGAATGATGATAGAGGGGTTAGGATGGTTATGAAGCGGATAGAAATACCCAGATTCTTGCCGGCCAAGAATCAGGTGACACAAACACAGTTTATTGCATATGGATTTTTTGCGGTTATTATGACAGGAACACTTCTTCTTATGCTTCCGTGGGCAAGTCGGGACGGACAGTGTGCGGGTTTTTTGAATTCTCTTTTTACGGCAACCAGCGCGACCTGTGTAACCGGGTTGATTGTTGTGGATACTTGGACACAGTGGACATTATTTGGGCAGATTGTGATCATCACGATGATTCAGATCGGTGGTCTGGGTTTTATTACGGTGGGAGTCTTTGTATCCATCGTCCTGCGCAGGAGAATTGGTTTAAAAGAACGCGGTTTGATGCAGGAGAGTATGAGTGCTTTACAGATAGGCGGAATTGTAAAGCTGGCCAAGAAGATCATATTTGGAACTTGTATCTTTGAGGTTACGGGCGCGGTACTATTGGCGCTGCGTTTCATTCCACAGTTTGGCTTTTGGCGTGGGATGTTCTATGGAATCTTTCATTCGGTTTCGGCTTTTTGTAATGCCGGATTTGACTTGATGGGGCATCAGGCACCCTACAATTCCTTTGTACTTTATTATGATGACTGGCTGGTCAGTGGTGTGATCATGTCTCTGATTGTGATCGGCGGTATCGGTTTCATCGTATGGGATGATGTCAGCAAAAAGAAATTACATATTCATAAATATATGCTTCAGACCAAACTGGTGCTTTTGACTACCGCAATTTTGATCTTTGGCGGTGCATTTTTGTTTTATATCTTTGAAAAGGACAACCTCTTGGCCGATATGACGATGAGTGCCAAGATCTTATCTTCCTTGTTTGGATCGGTCACGGCGAGAACCGCCGGTTTTAATACCACCGATGTAGGTGCTATGACCGATGGCGGAAAGTTACTTACGACGATTCTGATGTTTATCGGAGGCAGTCCGGGTTCTACCGCAGGCGGTGTCAAGACGACAACACTGGCAGTTTTGCTGCTCTATGTCTTATCCAATATCAAACGCACCTATGGGGTCAATGTATTTGGAAGACGCTTGGAAGATGATACGGTGAAACGTGCTAGCTGCATCTTTACCATCAATTTATTATTAGCCTTAAGTGCTTCTCTGGTGATTATGGCATTTCAGCCGCTCGCTATGTCCGATGTACTTTTTGAGACATTTTCGGCGATTGGTACGGTAGGGATGACCACCGGAATTACCAGAGACTTGCTGCCTGTCTCCAAAGTAATTATCATTTTATTGATGTATTGCGGAAGACTTGGAAGTTTGTCCTTTGCACTGGCATTTACGCAACAGAAGAAGATGGCTCATATACAGCAGCCTGCAGAACGAATCAACGTAGGATAGGGGGAATATCGATGAAGTCAATATTAATTATAGGAATGGGGCGCTTTGGGCGTCACCTGTGTATCAACTTCTCACAGCTTGGCAATCAGATTATGATTGTGGATGAGAAGGAAGAGACGATGGAGGACTTACTTCCTTATGTCGTGAGTGCCAAGATTGGGGATTGTACTAACGAGACGGTATTAAAGAGTTTGGGAATTGCTAATTTTGATATCTGTTTTGTCTGCATCGGAACGAATTTCCAGAGCAGCTTGGAGATCACCAGTTTAGTGAAGGAATTGGGTGGCCGCCATGTCATCAGCAAAGCCAATCGTGACATTCATGCCAAGTTTTTGCTGCGCAACGGTGCAGATGAAGTCATCTATCCGGACCGCGATATTGCGGAGAAGCTGGCAGTTCGTTATAGTGCCAACCACGTATTTGACTATATTGAACTGACCGATGAATTTTCGATTTATGAGATTCCGCCGCTTCCTGCTTGGGTGGGCAAGAGCCTAAAGGATTCCGGAATTCGAAACCAGTACCACATCAGCGTATTGGGAACCAAGAAGAATGGCAAAGCCACGTTGATGCCGCAGGCCGATTATATCATTCGAGATGATGAACATTTGATGATTATTGGGAAAAGAAAAGATATTGATATTATTTTGAAAAGACTGCCTTAGAAGTAGAGGAGACTGCATTTGAATACATTGTTTGGAATTTTAATACCGTTTATTGGAACCACAGCCGGAGCCGCCTGCGTGTTCTTTATGAAAGGATCCATGCGTCCTGTGATCCAGAAGCTGTTACTGGGATTTGCATCCGGAGTGATGGTAGCGGCATCTGTCTGGTCCCTGTTGATTCCGGCGATGGAGATGTCACAAGCACTGGGGAGATTTTCCTTCCTGCCGGCTGCAGTGGGCTTCCTCTTTGGAATTGCATTTTTACTGGTGATGGATCGGGTGATTCCACATCTGCATTTGGATCAAGAGGAAGCAGAAGGTCCGAAGAGTGCTTTGAGTAAGACCACGATGCTCGTTTTAGCGGTGACGCTGCATAATATTCCGGAAGGCATGGCTGTTGGTGTTGTGTTCGCGGGCATGATGAGGGGGGACAGCAGCATCACCGTCGCGGGAGCCTTTGCATTGGCGATTGGAATTGCCATTCAAAACTTCCCGGAAGGTGCTATTATTTCGATGCCGCTCAAAAGTGAAGGCAAGAGCAGCGGCAAGGCATTCTTATATGGGATGTTATCCGGAATTGTGGAGCCGATCGGGGCTCTGGTGACGATTGCACTGGCTACCTATGTTGTACCGATTTTACCATATCTGCTGGCATTTGCGGCAGGAGCCATGATTTATGTGGTGGTAGAAGAATTGATACCGGAATCCGCAGAGGGGGAGCATT
>JAVXIV010000247.1:0-3216 GCA_036785645.1 Hungatella sp. | reverse complement strand
TTCGCCGTCATCATGCAAGCATTCTGATACGTCAGATCTGTGGTTCCAAAGCAGGGCATCGTAATTGCATGAATCTGACTTCGGGGAATCTTAAGTAAGTCAAAAGCTCTGGCAGTGACCAAAAGTGCCAAGGTGGAATCCAAGCCGCCGGAAATGCCAAGGACGGCATGCGTGATCTTAGTATGTTCCAATCGCTTTTTTAGTCCCATCGCCTGAATCAATAAAATCTCTTCACATCGTTTGCCTCGTTCCTCCGGATTATTGGGAACAAAGGGCGATGGATTGATTTTGCGTTTTAAGTCCAGAGTCTCTAATTGTAATGCGAAATCAACCACCAGATAATCTTCGGTCCCTGCTTCCGGATGCGTATTCATCCTTCTGCGGTCACTGCTCAAACGCTCCAAATCCAAATCGGCATAGATGGTTCCATGATGAAAACGTTCCGATATGGCAAGGCAGGTACCATTTTCTGCAATGATATTGTGCCCGCCAAAAACCAGATCCTGAGTGGATTCGCCCTCTCCCGCATTGGCATAGAGATAAGCACATAGAAGTCTTGCGGACTGACCGGCAATCAGAGCTTCGCGGTAGCTGTCTTTCCCAACTGTCTCATCACTGGCCGAACAATTGGCAATCACCGTGGCTCCTGCCATTGCATGTGCAATACTGGGCGGACACGGCACCCATACATCCTCACAGATCTCTGCTGCCACAATCAATCCCGGCATCGTACTGCAGCGAAACAAAAGATTGGTTCCCATGGGGACTTCTCCATCCCGAAATGCAACCATGACCGGTTTTTGATTACCCGGGTTATAATGCCGCGATTCATAAAATTCTGAATAATTAGGAAGATTCTTCTTGGGTACCAAGCCCAACAGCCTTCCATCATGAATCACCGCCGCTGCGTTATAAAGTTTGCCGTTTCGTTCCCACGGAAGTCCCAGAATAACCAGCATATCCATGCCTTCTGACCGGCTTACCAAAATATCCAGTTCTTCCCTCGCTTTGGAGATCAACGTGTTTTGCAAGAATAAATCACCACAGGTGTAAGCGGTCAGACAAAGTTCCGGAAACACCATGATCTTCGCATGATGCTGCAGACCGTCCTGCATCTGTGCATAGATCTGTTTTGCATTATACACCGGATCCGCTACCTGTACTTTGGGTGTGGATGCAGCTACTCTTATAAATCCCTGTTTCATATCCTTTTTCTCCTTTATGAGTGATTTGCAGTCTGGACCGTCTTGGGAAGCCAGGAAGCCTTGAAACAATAAACGATATCCATCAGCATGGTCGTGATCCAAGTCAGTGGATAACAGAACATAACCGCTTCGTAACTGGGGATATAAGGTACCAATAGGTTAATATAAATCATACGCAGAATGCACATATTTCCAACGCCAATCAACATGGAAATCATCGTCCTTCCGGCTCCGCGAAAACTCCCCATCAAGATATTATGTACGGTCATCGTTCCATAAAATGGCAATAACAGGTACATAGTAGTATGCCCATACCGAATCACATCGGCATCCGAAGAAAAGATACTCAAAACCGAGTCCACCTGAAAAAACAGCACTACAGATATCACGATGGTATAGATAAAACCAATGATCATCCCTTGGAAGATTCCCTTTTTGACACGAGTGATATTGCCGGCTCCTATATTTTGCCCGGTAAAGGTCGTTGCTGCCATACAGAAACTTTGCAGCGGCAGCATCACAAATCCGTCAATCTTGCAATAGGCTCCGAATCCTGCCATTGCAGCAGCCCCGAAACTGTTTACATTGGCTTGAACGATGACATTGGAGAGGGAAATGATCGACTGCTGAATACCACTGGGAATTCCTAATTTCAGAATCCGTTTCATCATCTTAACATCCACACGAATCTGTGATAATTCAATCCGATATTCCTCTTTGGAGCGAACCAAGGTGATCATCACCAGAACCGCGGATACCAACTGCGCAATCACCGTTGCATAGCCGACACCGGCTACTCCCATATGAAATACCAGTACAAATACTAAATCCAAGATGATATTGACCACCGAAGAGACACATAGATAATAAAGCGGCCGCCTGGAATCGCCCACCGCACGCAGGATCCCGGCTCCCATATTGTAGACTAAATTAAACAAAGAACCACCAAAAAAGATCCGAAAATAAACTACGGAGCTCTCCATGACCTCTTCCGGTGTGCCCATCCAACGCAGAATCAGTGGGGAGGCTGCAATCCCGATCACAGTTAGAAGCATTCCGCCGATCACACTGAGTGCCATGCAGGTGTGCACTGCCCAATGAAGTTTTTGTGTATCCTTAGCTCCGTAATATTGAGAGATGATCACACCTGCACCGGTTGCAATTCCCATGAACATACCAATAATCAAGTTAATCAAAGAGTTACTGGAACCCACGGCAGCCAATGCCTGACTCCCAATATAGTTGCCCACCACAATCGAATCTACGGTGTTATATAACTGCTGAAACAAGTTTCCTACCAACAACGGAACCGAAAAAGCGATGAGTTGTTTCCAAATCACACCTTCCGTCATCAGCATGGTACTTGTCTTCTGATCCTTCCCCACGAAATCACCTCCTAAACTTTATGTTTTTTAGTATACAACGTTTCTTATAAAAATGGAAGTTTACTTTTTCTCTCACATCATGTACAATATTCTATATCATACTAAACTGATAAGAATTGTAGGAGGTACAACAAATATGAAGATTTCCACCAAGGGACGCTATGCACTTCGCATGATGTTAGAGTTTGCCCTTCATCCCAATGAATGTACCAAAATCAATCAAGTGGCAAAACGCCAGCAAATTTCAGATAAATATTTGGAGCAGATTGTGACGGTTCTCACACGAGCCGGCTATGTGAAAAGTATGCGCGGTGCCCAAGGCGGCTATCAACTGACCCAAGATCCAGCCACCTATACCGTAGGCATGATTCTTCGCCTGACTGAGGGCAGCTTGGCACCGGTCTCCTGTCTGGAAGAAGGTGAAAATTCCTGTGAGCGGGCAAACGGCTGTGTCACCTTGAACGTCTGGAAACAGTTAAATGATGCCATCTGCCAAGTAGTCGATCATGTAACACTCGCCGATCTGGTTCGGGAACAATTAGAAAAACCGGACTACAACTTACTTTAATTCAATGTAACTATTCAGAGGGCGGAAAAATAGCTGTGGAAAGCAGCGTCAAGCTTGC
>JAVXIV010000246.1:0-3219 GCA_036785645.1 Hungatella sp. | reverse complement strand
GTTCTTTTTCTCCTGACTGAAGGTGTAATCACGCTCCTCCATGTAGATTGTTCCATACTCTTCTTCAATATCTTGGGCAATCTGAGACAGCTTTTTGCCGGTGACTGCGATCATCTCCACCAATAATGCAGATGCGTAAATGCCATCTTTCCCATTGATATGTCCCCTAACATTTAAACCGCCGGAAGATTCTCCGCCGATGATTGCATTGGTTTCCTTCATCTTGGCTGAGATATACTTAAATCCGACCGGTACCTCATAGCACTGCTCACCAAATCCTCTGGCCACTTGATCCAGCATATGAGTCGTAGCCACATTGCGGACAACCGGTCCCTTCCATCCCTTATATTTCACCAGATAATAATACAGCATAACCAAAATATCGTTGGGATGCAAGAATCTTCCGGTATCATCAATGACACCCACACGGTCGGCATCTCCGTCGGTTGCAATTCCGATATCGCATTTGCGGTCGACCACATAGTTTTGAAGACTTCGGAGGGTAAATGCAGACGGTGCCGGAAGCTTCCCGCCAAACAAGGTGTCATGTTCTTCGTGGATCACCTGTACATCACAGCGAGCCGTGGACAAAATCGTTCGAAGAGACGTGTTGCTGACTCCATACATCGGATCAATGGCCACGCGCAGACCGCGGTCACGGATCGCCTGCATATTCATAGCACCGATAATATTATCCAAATATTCATTCAGCGGCTGAATCTCTTTTATGATTCCGATCTTCTTGCCGTCTTCATAATCCATGATTTCTACTACGGCATCCGGATCCAAATAATGCTCCATCTCCTGCGTCTGGATCTCATCGGCATCTCGTCCGCCCCTGGTAAATACTTTAATTCCGTTGTAGACCGCCGGATTATGACTGGCAGTAATCATCATCCCATAAGGGAGATCGTGACGCATCACATAGAACATAATCAGGGGTGTCGGTGCCGATCCGGAGATAAAGCAGACCGGAATATCTTCAGCTGCAAATACCTCGCTGGCCCAGATCGCCGATTCTTTGGATAGGAAACGACGATCATATCCGATGGCAATTCCCTGCTCTTCCACCCCTTCATCCTTCATCTTATCCGCCAATGCTTTGGATAACCTTTGAATATTGGCTCTGGTAAACTCATCCCCGATTATCGCACGCCATCCACCTGTACCAAACTTAATCATCACCATTTCCTCCTTTGCCCATCACAATACGAACCTCATGTTCACTGCCCGGTTCTTGTACCGGAATTGCTGCTACCTTTTGCCCATCCAAATAAATCTCTTTTATGCCGTGCATCACCTGTTCCGGATTATTTACCTGTATTTGAAAAACCGCATCTCTCCAGATTCTCTGCATATGAAACGTTTTCCAGTCTGCCGGTACACAAGGGTCGATCGTCAAATGATCAAATCCCGGCCGAATCCCCAGAATATAACGCGTCGCTGCAAAGTAAGCCCAACCACCGCTTCCCGTCATAAAGGGATGTCTGGCTCTTCCATAAGCCGCATGATCCTTGCCCATGATGAATTGACAATAGGAATAAGGTTCTGCTTCCCGCATCTCAATTTTATCATTTTGATAATAAGGGCATAACGCATCATAGAATTTCACGGCGCGATCGCCTCGCCCAAGCTTACATTCTGCCGCCCAAGCCCAAGGATTTGGATGACTAAAGATGGAACCATTTTCCTTCACGCCCGGGTACACTCGGGTAACAAAACCAATATCTTCATCCGGAACGGTATAGGAAGGTGCATTTAACATAATTCCATAAGGTGTATAGAGATAGTCATCGACCGCATCCATCGCCAGTTTTCCTTTTTCGGCATCTGCCGCACCGGATAATACCGCCCAGCTATTGGATTCCAAATGCACCTTGCCTTCTAAATCCATCTGGGTACCAATCTTACGTCCATCCTTCGTGATCCCGCGAATATACCAAGCGCCATCCCACAACTCCCGATCACAAGTTTCCTTGACCAGATGAAGCATCGCCGTATAGTGTGACACATCTTCTTCACTGCCCCGATATTGAGCCACTTCCAGAAAGTTTTGAATCGCCCAATAATGCAGAAATGATACCATAGCACTCTCACCGCCGCCCAGATTCAGACAGTCATTCCAGTCCGCCCGCAGTCCTTTGCAGACCCCATGGCTTCCGATCTGTTCGGCAGAAAAATCCAGAATCTTCTTCATATGCTCGTAAACTGTACCGCTTCCCTTATCCGCATAGGTAACTACCTGATCGAGAAACGCAAATTCTCCGGTTTCCTTCACGTATTCCACAATGGCAGCAATCAGCCAGAGCGCATCATCGGAACAAGTATCTTCCAGTCCGTGAATCATATCCGATGCCCTGGGTGATGGCACAACCGTTGGGGACTTGAATGGTTTTATCTCGACCTCCGGATCAAACCACTCCGGTTGAAACAGATGCAGTCCATACCCCTGCGAAACCAAACCGCGCAGCAGTTCAATGAGACGCTGCCTGCATTTTTCCGGATTGGAATGCGGAATCGTCATGGCATCCTGTGCCGTATCCCGATATCCCAGTCCGGTTCTTCCTCCTACTTCGATAAAAGATGCAAATCTGGAAAACATGACATTAATCTCAGACTGGTAGAGCGTCCAGATATTGATCAGCGTATTCATCCCTTCATCCGGTGTTTGTATCTGAAGTTTACGTAGTTTCTGATCCCAAAAATCAGAAAGCTCCGTATAGACCTGATCTATGGCCCCCGGCTTCCGGTATTTTTCCCGCATGCGTTTTCCCGCGTCTCGGTTCCCTTCCCCCAGCAAAAAGAGCAGGCGATGTTCTTCTCCGGGCTTTAAAGTCAGTTTCTTTTGCAGCGCACCACAGTGATTTCCACCTTTTTCACTGCTTTGGCTGCAAGTTCCAAGCTCCACGGCAATGGGATTCGTCTCCGTTCGGTAATTGCCGATAAAGCGGTCACGCAGGCAGTCATAATCATCCGGCTCTTCGTTCATCGTAAAATATTGATAACCAAATTCCTCATAAAACAGATCATGTTCGATGATTCCGTCTGCATAGTCCGCCCCTGCCGCGTACAAACTCATCTGGAAATTCTTGTTATCCATATCAATGTGATGAAACGAGAATTCACAATACGAATAGACACTAAGATGCCGTACCCGATCGCTCTGATTATCCAGTACCACATCCCACAGCTCTACCGGATCTTCTTTGGGAATCACCA
>JAVXIV010000245.1:0-3228 GCA_036785645.1 Hungatella sp. | reverse complement strand
GGTAAAAGCACCACATTTTGCAGGACAGGATTCCAATATTGCAATCAGCAATCCGACACCGATTGCAATTAATAAAAATGCAGCACATCCGGAAGAAGCCTGGAGATTTGTACAATTTATGTGTTCAGAGCCGGGTGCGGATGTTCTTGCAAGTCTTGGAACACTTCCGGCATATCAGAATGAAAAAACCATCCAAACTCTAGTAAGTGTAGACGGAATGCCGGAAGGATTTAAAGAAGCAATTGCGGTAGACTCCTTTGTTTTGGAATGTCAGATGACACCGGTTGCCGGAGCGATTGATAAAGTGATTTCGGAAGAACATGACTTAATCATGTTGAAAGCGGAGTCTATTGACGAGGGTCTGGCGAATATGGGCAAACGTGTTCAGGAACTTCTGAATAAATAAATTGCAGCTAAGTCCTCTAAATCGAATGCCATATTGATTTAGGGGATTTTTCAATCTTTTCATAAGGAGGGCTGGTTTTCAGCAAAGATATGACAAATAGAAAAGTAAAAAATATAGTAATTGCATATGCATTTTTATTACCAAATTTTATTGGTTTTTTGATATTTACCTTAGTTCCGATTGTTTGCTCCATGGGATTGAGTGTGATGGAATGGGATTCTTCAAACCCAATGACCTTCGTAGGACTTGATAATTTCAAGCGTCTGGTAACCGATGAAACCTTTAAAATATCACTGTGGAATACCGTTTACTATTCGATTTTCACAGTGCCTCTAACGATGGCAGCAGCACTGGGACTGGCACTGATTTTAAATCAAAAGATGAAGGGAATCAATATATTCCGTACCATCTTCTTTTTCCCACATGTGGCATCTTTGGTGGCAATTGCAGTTGTATGGAATTTATTGTTTCATCCTACCCTAGGACCGGTTAATCATGTACTGCGGTTTCTGGGTATGGCAAATCCACCCGGATGGACTGCTTCGGTGGAATGGGCAATGCCGGTCATTATTATTGTAAGTATTTGGAAAAGTATGGGATATTACATGATTCTTTATCTATCCGGTCTACAGGCAATTCCTTCGGAACTTTATGAAGCAGCTAAAGTAGATGGCGCCAATGCATTTGAACGTTTTAAGAGTATTACACTTCCGATGCTCACACCGACGACATTCTTTGTAAGCATTATGTTAACAATTGCATGTTTTAAGGTATTTGATTTGATCTCCGTGATGACCAACGGCGGACCCGGCAGAGCAACCAATGTATTGGTATTAAATATTTACAATACTGCCTTCATTAATTATGAATTTGGTTATGCCAGCGCAATATCCATGGTGCTGTTTGTCATCGTTTTGGCCATTACAATTTTCCAGTTCCGTGCGGAGAAAAAATGGGTTAGTTACATGTAGGAGATGAAAGGAAGGAATAAAATCAAAATGAAAGCCTCAAATAGTTGTTTGAAAAAATGTGTCATCTATACTTTGCTGATCTTCTTGAGCCTGTTAATCCTGCTTCCGTTTTTTTGGATGATATCCTCTTCCCTCAAAACAAGTCAGGACGTATTTTCTGTGCCCATGACTTGGCTTCCGGAGAAAGTTATATGGAAAAATTTTCAGGATATCTGGACCAAAATACCGCTCATGTTATTTTTTAAGAATAGTTTTAAGCTAGCCATTATCATTACTTTTCTACAGGTATTGACCAGTAGTTTTGCGGCCTATCCATTTGCAAAAATGAAATTTCCGGGTAGAGATCTTATCTTCTTAGCCTACGTTGCTACCATTGCTGTTCCATGGCAGGTCTATATGATTCCACAGTTCATTATCATTCGTAAAATGCATTTGGCAGATACACATATATCGTTAATCTTGATGCAGGCCTTTACCGCATTTGGTGTATTTCTGATCCGTCAATCCTATCTTGGAATTCCCCGGGAACTCTCGGAAGCAGCTAGAATTGATGGATTGAGTGAATTTGGAATCTACCGAAAAATCATGTTGCCATTATCAAAACCGGCCATTGCAACTTTAATTATTTTTAGCTTTGTCAATGTTTGGAATGACTACATGGGCCCAATGATTTATCTGAATTCCAACGAATTAAAAACCATTCAATTAGGACTTCGTATGTTTATTACGCAGTATTCTGCAGACTATAATCTGATTATGGCAGCCGCACTGATTTCGTTAATTCCGGTGGGCGTATTATTCCTCAGTATGCAAAAGTTTTTCATAGAGGGCGTAGCAACCAGCGGAATAAAAGGATAGAAAAATATAGTATCTAATTTCTGGCGATGTACTCGCTGGGGGTCATTTGTGTAACACGTTTGAATACTTTACTAAAGTAATAGGGATCATCATAACCTATCATAGCGGAGACCTCGTAGATCCGGTTATTATTTAGAAGAAGCAATTTTTTTGCTTCTTCTATTTTGATTCCGGCAATGTAATCTGAAAAGGATTGTTGTGTAACTTTTTTGAAGATTTTGCTTAAGTAGCTGGGAGTGATTTCTAACTGGGCAGCAACATCATTTAAAGCAATTTTTTTGAAGCGGTTTTCGTAAATATATTGTGTGGCTTTTTTGACTTTATTTCGATAGATTTCGTTCATATATTGTTGACTATATTGAGTTACTCCCTGGGAAAGACGGAGCAGCCAAGTGATAAACATAGAACTGTCATTCATATCGTAAAAGTCGCGAATCGTGTGATATTCGATTCCAAACCAATGTGTGAAAAATTCATGACTTTTGGAATCAATGCCATATAGTTTTGTAATGAGCAGGAAACAGATGGTGCGATCCTCTTCAATAGAACCTTGTTGAGTCATGAAAGTTTGTATCTGTAAGAGCAGATTTTCCAGAGGTTCAAAGAAATCCATATCGCCATTCCACTGTGCAAGCTGATCTTTTAAACGATCTATATGAAGGAGATCTGTATAAAAATGGATGTGATTATCCATGCCACCAGTGAAAAATGCCATACTCTGTAACGATTCCTCGTAAGCTTTAGGCAGATGCAGGATATTTCGATGATTTGCACTGATTCCAATTATAATTTCCTGGTTCAGGTATTTTTTGATTTCTGCAATCATAGACTTACTTTTTTCAGTTAGAATGGAGTCGGGAATTCCGTCTTGACTTTCCATATATAACACATAGGTTGAGTCATCTAATTGATATTCGTAGAGCTCTGTATCTTGTGGAATCTGCTCTTTACAGATGGTGATGAGGAAATTTTGGGCCCAGTTATTATATTCAC
>JAVXIV010000244.1:0-3229 GCA_036785645.1 Hungatella sp. | reverse complement strand
CCTCCGATAATGACTACATCATAATCACAATTTTGATTCTTGCTCATCATTTTCTCCCCTTGTATCCGCTATCACGCTTCATCCTCGGCTGCCCAGCTGCGTGAACATTGAACCGCCTTTTTCCAGCCCTTGATTAATTTTGCCCGATATGCGTCTTCCATCTCCGGCTGAAATACTCTGGAAACTTGCCAATTCTCCTTGATCTCTTCCCGGTTCTTCCAATAGCCAACTGCCATCCCCGCCAGATAAGCGGCTCCCAATGCTGTGGTTTCAATACACTGTGGACGTACAATCGTTCCGTTTAGAATATCAGACTGAAACTGCATGAGGAAATTATTGGCACAGGCGCCACCATCTACCTTGAGGGATTTTAATGGAATTGCGGAATCCTGCTCCATGGCTTCTAAGAGATCAAGTACCTGATAAGCCAGCGATTCCACGGTCGCGCGGATCAGGTGTTCTTTGCCGGCTCCCCGCGTGAGACCTACCACGATTCCGCGTGCGTATGGATCCCAGTAAGGTGCTCCCAACCCCACAAATGCGGGTACTACATAAACCCCGGCCGTATCTGCCACCGCCTGACAGTATTCCTCGGATTGAGCCGCAGTACGAATCATCCGCAGTTCATCTCGCAGCCACTGAATGGCCGCGCCTGCCACAAATACGCTGCCTTCCAGTGCATATTCTACCCGCCCACCGACGCTTGCCGCAATGGTTGTCAGCAATCCGTGACTGGATTTCACGCTTTTTTCTCCGGTATTCATCAGCAGAAAGCAACCGGTTCCATATGTATTTTTGACCTCACCTGCCTCAAAGCAGCATTGACCAAACAGAGCAGCCTGTTGATCTCCCGCGGCTCCTGCAATCGGAATGCAGCCTCCCAAAACCTCTTCTGCCGTGTATCCATACAGACAGCTCGATGGTTTTACCTCCGGCAGCATACATTTTGGAATTCTAAAATAGGATAAGATCTCCTCATCCCAACACAAACGATGAATATCAAATAGCATGGTTCGGGAGGCATTGGTATAATCCGTTACAAATACTGCTCCGCGTGTCAGCTTCCAGATCAGCCAAGTATCTACGGTTCCAAACAATAGCTCTCCGCGCTCCGCGCGTTCTCGGCTTCCCTCCACATGATCCAAAATCCACTCTATTTTACTTCCCGAGAAATAGGCATCGGGAATCAATCCGGTTTTTTCCCGGATCTGTTCGGTCAATCCATCCCGCTTGAGCTGTTCTATCCGGTCTGAAGTCCTGCGGCACTGCCACACAATTGCCGGATAAACCGGTTCCCCGGTCTTCTTATCCCAAACGATCGTCGTTTCCCTCTGATTGGTGATACCGATCCCTGCAATATCATCGGTACCGGCTCCAATCTTTGCCATTGCTTCCATCGCCACACTCAACTGGGAGGACCAAATATCCATCGGATTGTGCTCCACCCAGCCCGGTCTTGGAAAGATCTGGGGAAATTCTTTTTGTGCCGAACTGATGATGTTGCCGCCCCGGTCAAATAGGATACACCGCGAGCTGGTTGTCCCCTGATCCATTGCCATCATGTACTTCGTCATCTTCCTGCCTCCTTGTAAAAATCTTTTATAACCTTATATGCCATTTTTTTATAATTTTTGTCTTGCCCAATCAAACCTTTTCGATTAAATGATCCTTGAAGTGGGTTAAGTCTTACAGGAGAACGAAAATCGAACAAAATCCATGGGAAAATTCCCACAATATGTCCCTTTGATAACTCTAACTGTTTTTTATACATTTTTGCCTGATGATCTTCTGTAAATAATTCTTCCTCATCTCCAAAATGTCCTTGCACACCATCTGCCCCTGTTTCTGAAATAACAATTGGTTGATTAAGCTCCGAATTTTCAAAAATTTTTCTTAAGCCCAAATAATCTCATGGCTATATGGGGATTTTTTATCAAACTGTATCTATCCATGGTAATGATGGTTCTACTGTTTCACTTGACAGCTATCTCTTTTTATCAGTGAAGGTTCAATTGTATATTTTTTCTTGGGATTTTCCTCATTTGAAAATAATTTGTGAAGGATCTGAACCGCCATATGGCCCTGTAGGGTCATCTCTTGACGTACACTGCTTAATGCCGGCATGGTATACTCATTCATGGCAATATCATCAAATCCAATTACGGAAATATCCTTGGGCACCTTATACCCCAGATCTTTCAAAGCTTTGATGGCACCCATAGCCATCAGATCATTCGCTGCAAAAATGGCACTGGGTGGATCTTCTAGATTCATCAGTTCCTTTACATGATTCATTCCACCATCCAGATGATAATCACTATTTTTAATATATTTATCACAATATGGAATTCCCGCTTCTTTTAACGCTTTCTTATAGCCTTTTAGTTTCTCTATACTGGGTTTATATTCCTGGTATCCATTGATCATTGCGATCTTCCTATGCCCCAATTCAATCAAATAGTGAACCGCTTCATAAGCTCCCTTGCTTTTATTGCATATAATCGAATAGATATTATCGCCTTCTAAGGCTTCATCTGCCAAAACAACCGGGACGATCTTAGCTACATCTACCACCTGTTGGTTATAATAATCTCCCTTTCCTCTACCTCCGGCAAAAATAATTCCATTCACCTGATTTTCCAATAGCATATGAATACATTGTTTTTCTTTCCCCATATCTTCATCAGAATTACAACTGATAACCGAATATCCATCTTCATCTGCTTGATCCTGAATCGCACGTATAATTTCTGCATAAAATGGATTCATAATATCTGCAACAATCACTCCAATCGTCTTAGAACTTTGTTTCACCAGACTTCTAGCTACATTATTTGGTACATAATTCAGTTCTCTGGTAATTGCCAATATTCTTTTTTCTGTTTTTTGAGCAACCGATCCTGTTTTGTTAATCACTCTGGAGACTGTAGCTATGGACACATTCGCTCTTCTGGCTATGTCTTTTATGGTGTAGTTCATCTGCTCAACCTTCTTCTTATCCGTATTCCTGTTTCGTATTGTAAACGTTTTCTGTAAACGTTTACAATTTATACTTTGATTATAACACCATTGTGAGAAATGTCAATATTGTTTTTAATTTATTTTATAATATATACAACATGTACAAATAATCTTGTATAGGTACTCCCCGATGAGATGATTGAGGACAAGATCTTGTATTGGATGTTTATTGTTGATTTTTTATTTATGTTGAGGTATGATATTAAGT
>JAVXIV010000243.1:0-3229 GCA_036785645.1 Hungatella sp. | reverse complement strand
TGTTTTTTTCATAGTCTTTCTCTCCTCCGAATTGTTCTATAAGATTTTACGTTGTATTCTTGTTTTGTACTCTTCTTTGCTACTCTTGTATTGTAAAATTCTTATGTAAAATCCAAAAGAAGGTTTTTGTTAAATCCATGTAAAATAAAATAGGATGTAAAACCTTGCCTGCACAAGTATTTTACATCCTTTGGTCAGTTTCTATTCACGTTCTTCGTAGCCACCACCGAAACTCCGGTTCCGGCACAATCTTTCAGAAGCACATCTCCGATCTTCACCGGTGCACAAACTACGGTGCGGTGAATCTCTGCCATGCAGTCAAAAATCTTTTCTTTGGGAACATCCTCCCGCGTCTTGACGGATACCATCGCCACGTCCCCATTCCGAACCGGGATGGCAGAGGTGACAATCCGCGTGGGATGCGAGATCTCTTTGATGGCATAATCACTCCCCCGCTTACAGGTATTGCCGGTTACCGTGATCTGCTCCCCCTCCTCACAAACCGTGAGGGCACATCCCAGCGGACATCCGATACAGGTTAATTCTCTTTTTTTCATCCGTCCACCTCTTCCGTACTGATGGTAATCTTCTTTAGGTCCGGAAAATTCTGCAAGCTTTCTTTCCTTAATACAATTTGCTCCATCTCGCCCGGTGCCAAAATCTTCTTCCGCCATCTGCCTATCGGTATTCCATCATAAAATACACAGACAAAACGATCTCGGTAGACCTCTGCCACCCGAAAGCGAACCGTGACCTGTGCCTTCATGTGTTCCACGTCAATCGTCTGCGGCACCGTATAACGCACACCATTTTGACCTTCCAAGACTACCATTTTGGATGTGCCGGGGTCTTCCCCATGGCGGACATATTCTGCTGCATTGGCTCCTGCCAGCTCGGCTTCCTCTGATACAAAATCAACCAAGTCATGTACATGAAGTACATTGCCACAAGCAAAGACACCGGCTGCATCCGTTTCCAAGCGGTCGCTGACATTGGGTCCAAGCGTCACACGATTCATCGGAATGCCCATACCCCTAGTCAATTCATTTTCCGGAAGCAATCCGACCGAAAGCAGCAGTGTATCACAGGCATAGTAGACTTCCGTTCCGGGTATCGGCTTTCGACTCTCATCTACCTTCGCCAGTGTAACTCCCGTCAACCGTTCTTTTCCATGGATCTCCACAACCGTATGACTTAGTTTCAGCGGAATCGCATAATCATCCAAGCACTGGACGATATTGCGTTTTAATCCACCGGAATAGGGCATCAGTTCCGCCACCACGTTCACATGAGCACCTTCCAAAGTCATACGTCTTGCCATAATGAGACCGATATCACCCGATCCCAGAATCACAATCTCTTTACCCACGCAGTAACCGTCGATATTCATGAGGCGCTGAGCCGTTCCCGCCGAGTAAATCCCAGCCGGACGATAACCCGGAATATTTAAGGCACCTCTTGGGCGTTCCCGACAGCCCATCGCCAGTATCACCGTTTTTGCCTTCATCGTCACTAGGCCCTCGGCACGGCTGATCACCGTAATCTCTTTGTCTTTACTGATCTCCAAAACCATCGTATTTAATTGATACGGAATATGCCCTTCTTCTATCCGCTCAATATAGCGAGCCGCATATTCCGGTCCGGTCAATTCCTCCTTGAACGAATGCAGTCCAAAACCATTGTGAATACATTGATTCAAGATTCCACCCAGCCGGTCGTCTCGCTCTAGAATCAGGATATCATAAATTCCCGCCTGTCTTGCAGCTGCGGCTGCAGCCAGTCCCGCGGGACCACCGCCGATGATCACAATCTCATGCTCTATCATACGGACTCCTCCTGCTTTTGACCGATTATCATCCGAGAATGGGAACTGTTTTTACAGATATCCATCACCGGAATTCCACTCTCTCCGGAAAGTATTTCCATAGTTTTGGGTGTGCAGAAACCTGCCTGACAACGCCCCATTCCGGTACGCACGCGACGCTTGAGCGCATCCAGAGACCTCGCCCCCAAGGTTCGATGGATTGCATCACATAGTTCGCCCTCGCTGATTCCTTCACAGCGGCAAATGATCGTGCCATATTCCGGTTTTTCTTGGATGAGTTTTACGCGTTCTTCCCGACTCAGCCGCTGCGGGCGGAGAATTCCGGTTCTGGTCTCTTGAAAACCCTTCTTTTTCTCGGCTTTCGCCTGTTTTGCAATCAACGCTGCCAGATACACACCGATTGCCGGTGCACTCGTCAGACCCGGTGACTCAATCCCCACCGCATCAAAAAATCCGGGGGATTCTGCAATTTCTCCAATCATAAAATCATCGCCGTCTTCATGAGCACGAAGACCGGTAAACGAGGTGATCACTTGCCCAACCGGAATTGCTTCCACTCCGACTGCTGCTTTTGTCATCACTTCTGCCAATCCCTCTGCCGTAGTTGCCGTACATTCTTTGTCCTCGATATCCACCGCCGTTGGACCTATGAGCAGATTGCCATGCACCGTAGGGGTAACCAAAACTCCTTTTCCAAACTTGTTTGGAAGTTGAAAAACTGTATGTGATACATGATTGCCTGTCTCTTTGTCCAAAAGACAGTACTCCCCTTTTCTCGCAGTAATATGAATCTTTTCATCGGTCATTTTATTATGAAAAACATCTCCATAAACTCCTGCCGCATTCACCACATAAGCCGCAGAAATCTCTCCGTCGTTTAACAAAATCCGATAGCCCTTCTGTGATTTTTCCACCGTCCTTACCTCGGTTTCCAATCGAAATTCCACACCATTATCACAGGCGTTTTCTGCCAGTGCAATCGTCAAACCAAAGGGACAAACGATTCCACCGGTCGGTGCGTATAAGGCAGCTAGCACCGATTCCGAGAGATTACTCTCCATGTTCTTCGCTTCTTCCCCGCTGATCATCGTCAAACCGGGAACTCCATTTTGAATGCCTTTCTCATAGAGGCTTTGCAAAGCCGGAAGTTCTTCTTTTGTAAGGCATAAGACCAAGGAACCATTGCGTTTAAAATCGAAGTCCAGATCTAGAGCCAGCTGCTCCATCATCCGGTTTCCCTCTATATTGAATCGTGCTTTCAAAGACCCCGGAACCGCATCATGTCCTGCATGAATGATAGCACTATTGGCTTTGGAGGTACCGGCGCAGACATCTTCTTCCTTCTCCACGAGACAGATGGAAAGCTGATATCTGGATAATTCCCTTGCGACAGCGCAGCCAATC
>JAVXIV010000242.1:0-3245 GCA_036785645.1 Hungatella sp. | reverse complement strand
TTTATCCGGACTAAGCGGAAGATCGGCCAGACAGAAGAAAGCACAATCCTGTGGCTATACAGAATACCTGCAAAAACGTTATCAATTGGATGAATTGAGCTGTTTATATGGAGAAACCATACGTGAATACCGCAATATTTATTTGCCAAGTCCGGATCAAGCGGCAGCCAAATTGTTCTACGAATTTTATGATGATTTTTTGAATACCTTTCTGTCAGATACGCAGGAGGTGTTCCCGGGTTTATCCATGGAAGCGCGATTGGATCAGGAACCGCTCTGCGATGAAAACGGCGAGCAGTATTACTACAATCACAGTAAGACTTATTCCTGCGGGGAAGCTGCTTATACCGGAGCCATGATCAGCGTGGCGATGGGACAGCAAAATAAAGGCGAGCTCGTGAGCGCGGAGTCGGCTGTATCGGCTATCAATGGGTATTTGACACATGTGCGTGGGCTCAACGAAGGCAAGAAACTCTACATCGAACAATTTCTATATATGGATAATACGGTGGGATTCAGTCACAATGCTCAGATCCTTCCGGAACAGGTGCCTGCTTATATTCTGGGTATGGAACCGGTACTCGCGGCACATAGCATGGGGTATGGTCTGTGGCTTTATCGGAATTATGTGAATAATCAAATTTATAATCCTCAATTCGCATTGGGAACCGGAGGCTGGAGTTGCACCGGGAACGTTCAAATTGAAGAAATACAGGGAACACCCATGGCGCTGCTAAAGAACGGTGCCGGTCTGCGACAGCGCTTGAATGGAGATATGCGGGGGCGAAAGTCCAAAGAGGCAAAAGTACGCTTTCGCGCTTGCAGCGTCACACCCTGTAATCTGGATATTTATTTTGGGGCACAAAAGGAGACGATACAGATTCAAGCAGATCAAGTATACGAAGTGTTTTTTTTCGATGCCGTGGCTTCGGAAGTGAGATTTCAAAGCAGAGGAGAACTATATTTGGATGATATCCATGTCTATAATCATATGCAGGAGGCACGCCTGTATGATCTGGATAATCAGCCACTGGACTGCATTGCCGCTTTTCGAAAAATGAATCAGCAATTATAAAAAATGCGGCACCGAATCATCTCTGATTTGGTGCCGCATTGGCATCTAAGATAGTTATGTTAACTTAGAGAAGCGATGGGATCAGCGCTGCTAAGGTATCAGCCAGCTCGCGGTGTCCCTCCAGCGTCAAGTGCATAAAATCAATCTGATTTTGCTCCGTAACTACCGTGTTGGCATCTAGATATGCGCAACCCATCAGCCTGGCCATCTTCTCATATTCTACAGCCAATCCCTCTGATTTTTCTGCACAGCCATATCCCATGGTAGCGACTACTTCAGTTTTTTCGTAGCGCTTGTCAATATTTTTGGGTGTAACAATAAGAATATTAGGTTTTCCACCACGCCAGCAATCCGTGGCAGCGATCGCCTTGGCAATCAACCGTTTGAGTCCTAAGGCGATGCAGGCTGCGGAAACACCAAAACGCTCTTTTGTATCATTGGTTCCCAACATAATCATCAATAAATCGACAGGTTCATGGCTCATCAAACAAGGGTAAATATAATCAAGTGCGGAGAGACCTTCATGAATGGGATCATCAAAACAGGTTGTGCGTCCGCTTAATCCTTCTTCAATTATCAGATAATCTTCACCCAGGATTTTGCCCAAAAGCATCGTAAAACGTTCATCTTCTCCATAGCGTTCGCCACTGAAAGCAGCGTTATAGCCATGCGTGTTGGAATCCCCTAAACATACGATATGTTTCATCTGATGGCTCCTTATAAATCCTTGGTGTCTGCAATCGCTTGTTTGATATCGGCATATAATTGCTTGATTGCAGGATCTTCTACACTGACCGGAAGGAAAGGAAGTCTAGGATCGCCTACTGGGCATCCGTCCAAAGTAATCAATGCTTTTACGGCACCAAACATGGATGGGAATGTCAAAATACGATAAATCAGAGGGGTAATGATGTTCTGTAAAATCTGCGCTTTCTCCCATTCACCGCGACGGATCAATTCCTCAATCTTTAAGTATAATTCAGGCATAGCGCCATAGGTACCACCGATACCTGCATCAGCGCCCATGATACGTCCTGCCAAATACTGCTCATCCGGACCGGTAAATACGAGAAAGTCTTTTCCACCGGCTTGTTTATATTTCAAGATATCCTGTGCGGGATCGGAAGAACACTTTACACCGGCTACTCGCTCGTTTTCTTTCATTTTCTTTAAAAGATCTACCGTTAAGGTAAAACCGGTTAGCTGTGGAATATTGTAAATGAAGAAAGGAAGGTCAGCGGCTTCCGTGATCTCGGTCCAATGACGGTATACACTTGCTTCGCTAAGATGATAATAAACGGAAGGAACCGCAGAGGTTGCATGTGCGCCCACCTCAGCTGCATGTTTTGCTAATATTACGGAATGCTTGGTAGAAGGAGATCCTACATGAACGATGATGTTCATCTTGTCACCTACTTCATTGACAATGGTTTCGGTCACTAATTTTCTTTCGTCCGTATCTAACAGAAACCCCTCGCCGGTACTTCCGCAGACATACATCTGTCGGATTCCCTTATTATAGAAATAATTAGCAATTGCTTTGGTTGCAGCGACATCGACATCCCCATTTTTATCGAAGGGAGTATTGAGGGCTACGGTTACATTCTTAAATGTGTTTACATCATATTTGGACATTTGAATCCTCACTTTCTGAACAGATAATCGTTAATAGCGTATAGGTGCATCATAGCATTGTTTTGAGAATAAATCAACAGAAATAAAAACTTTTTTTATTTAATATTCATATTGAAAATATTTTTCCTTAATGCTATAGTAGTATTATAAAATGCACCAATAAGGAGGAAAATTCGTGAAAAATTTGGTATTAGAGAAGATTAAAGGTGGTTTGATTGTGTCTTGTCAGGCACTAAAAGAGGAGCCGCTCTATAGTTCTTACATTATGTCTCGTATGGCTTATGCGGCAAAACTGGGGGGAGCTGTGGGAATCCGTGCCAATACAGTGGCAGATATTACTGAGATTAAGAAGACGGTAGATTTGCCGATTATTGGTATTATTAAAGAGGTCTATGGAGATTGCAATGTCTATATTACCCCAACGATGAAAGAGGTGGATGCTCTGATTGCGTGTGGTGTGGATATGATTGCTTCTGATGCGACGAAGAGAGTGAGACCGGATGGCAAAACCATCGATGAATTTTTTAAAGAGGTG
>JAVXIV010000241.1:1197-3254 GCA_036785645.1 Hungatella sp. | reverse complement strand
ATGCTTTTAAAGATCTTCTTGGAGGCCAGGGAGACGAATGCAGATAATAGCGCAACACATAGCAAAATGATGCCCGCGTGGTTTTGGAATACATCAAATACAACACCATAAATTGCTTGCCCAATCGGTTGGGCACACATAGAAATAGACATCATCAAAGCGATGATCTTGCCAACCAGTTCCGGTGGCGTTTCGGTTTGCACGGCCGCGATCATTTGCACGCTGAACATCGTGGCAAGACCCATGATTGCAAAGCAAGCTGCGGTTATTACGATATAGCTTGCCATATTGCTTACCTTCAAAAGCAGCGGAACTGCCATTGCGCCCACGGAGAGACTGCATAGCAGCAATAAGATGTGCGAATCCGAAAGCTTCAGTTTCTTGCTGAGAATGGCCGTGAGAATTCCTCCGCAAAGCCCGCCCAGGGCCAAGATTCCCTGTGAAAGCCCCAGTAGTTCATCACTCATGTGGAGTGTCTCAATAATTAAAATCGGCGTGCCTACTATGAGCATGGCACTTAGGACAAGATTGAAAATGGCAATCAGAGCAATGATCTGAATTAAAATTGGCTTTTTGTCTTTCATATAATGTACACTGTCATGAAAGTCGCTTTTTATGATAGCAAACATACCCATGCTGTTATTTCGCTTCTCAAAGGGAATGTGGATGAAGATTTCCATAATGGCAGAGGCCAAAAAACAGAGGATGCTGATAATTAAAATCGGCATAATACCGAAGGCGCCAAAAAGCATTCCGCCAATGATCGGTCCTAAAAGTCCCGCCAAAGAATTTACTTGATTGACCATAGCACTGGCAGCCAGGATATTTTCGTTTGCAACCAAAACCGGAATGCTTGCCTGCACCGCCGGCTGATAGACACCGCTAATCCCGTAAAACAACATTAAAACCACCATCATCAGCGGTACCAGTGGGATCTTTCCAAGAGATAAAAATAGTGCAAATATGATGCCTGCTGTCAGAAAGTCCAGAATTACCATAATGTTTCGCTTGTTTACGCGGTCTGCTAAAATTCCACCCAGAAATGACAAAACAATGATTGGCAAAAAGGAGCAGGCGGTCACCAAGCCGAAGAGCGCGGGGGAATTTGTTTCCCGCAAAAGGTAGAGTGGGAGTGCAAAACGCAAAATTGCATTGCCGAACAGGGAGATGATTTGCCCGATTACGACCAGTGTAAAATCTTTGCCAAATGTTATTTTCATAAAATTCTCCTTATGATACCGACTGGCGGTATGAATTGTGTTAAAAATAATCTGCTCACTAAGGAGCAGTTATTTTTATTTTAATTGATTGTAGCGTTCACAGTATTTTATATATTGTGTGGTGATTTCCTCGTCAAAGATATCGATCCCTATGCCGTTTAGAAGAACTCCGAAAAACTCAACCTTTTTCTGAAGCTCAAGAGTCGTCATCTTTTTAATCATCGGGTTAATCCAAACATTTAGTAAGGTGATGAGCACACCGGCAAGCTCCCTCGGATAATCGGTTTGAATGGAGCCGTCTGCAATTCCCTCTCGGATAATTGGCTCGATGTAACACGGTGCGACCAACTCATAGCTCTCATGGATTTGATTCATCAAAAATTTCGGATCAGACATAATCTTATTCATCATAGCAAGCACGGCATCATTGTTTGGATTGGTATAAGCAGACCGGATCAAGTTCTTTAGTTTTTCATAGCCGTTTTTGGTTGTATCGTCGCGCATACTATTGTAATAAAGCATGTTTTCTTCTCCGAGCTTCCGGCAAACGGCTTCAAAGATTTCTTCTTTAGACTTAAAATGGTGATAAATGGCTCCTTTGGATAACCCACCCAGGTTGTTAATAATATCTTGAATCGATGTGTTCTCATAACCCTTTTCAATAAAAAGCTTGAGAGATTCTTCTAAAATCAACTTTACAGTTTCTTCCGGGTATTTGTTTCTCGCCATATAGGACTCACCTCCATACATACCACTGGTATCTATAATATCACCTGGCAATATCCTTGTCAAGTTTAACCTATAAAATCTTAGTTTCATCTAAGAAAATGGAACCCA
>JAVXIV010000241.1:0-1187 GCA_036785645.1 Hungatella sp. | reverse complement strand
GCTAACACTTGGTCGAAACAACTCCGCTGCTGCTGCCAATCAGATCCATCAGCTTCACCTTATCACAATCGGCAGGCAGGATCAACAGAACTTCTACCGCTACTTCGGTATGCTTGCGCTGCTTCATTTCGATGGAGGCAACTTCGATGTTATGTTCTCGAAATTTCTCACGGATCTGTTCAAATCCATCAAATCCATCTTTTAACGTGAAAAAAACAGTTTCATAATAATGTTCTTTGTTTTTAAAAAACTCTTGATGCATGATAATTTGTACGAGGATAATCAAAATGGCAGTCACGATTCCGATATAATACATCCCGGCACCAATTGCCATTCCAATTCCCGAGGTCGTCCAGATCCCCGCTGCGGTAGTGAGACCACTAATTGAATTATTTCTTACAAATATAATGCCGGCACCCAGAAAACCTACTCCGCTGACAATCTGGGACGCTATACGCGAAGCGTCAAAGTCGGGAATATCTCGAAATCCGTATTTTGATACAATCATGATCAATGCGGATCCCAATGCCACGATGGCATGGGTGCGAATTCCCGCTACTTTATTGCGGTTCTTGCGCTCATAGCCGATGACACATCCACAGATGCAGGCGACTAAAATGCGAAGCAACAATTCGGACTGGACCAATAAAGTTTGTAATAGCATTATGATTTCCTACATTTCTTTACAAATTTCCTTATTTTTGCAACTCCATTTCCCTGAGTCAGATAAAGGGCAATACCGGAAATGAGCATCAATACGACAGAATAGACAAAGGCCATTGCCATGGCATTGGTTGTGGCTGTTTCATCACTTGCTGCCTTGATGACAATACCAAGAGGCTGATAGAGCGGATGATACAAAAATACGGATAAATCATAGTCTGCCAAAAGAGCGTTAAAATTCAGAACAATGACAGACATAACAGCCGGCAGAATGATCGGGATGGTTACCTTAATCATCGTATAGAAGGTGCTGGCACCCATGGATTTGGCGGCTTCTTCCAGACTGTCTTCGACACTAAAGAAAGCGGCTTTGATCATACGATAAGAGAATGGAAGCTTGACGATGACATAAGCCACCAGCATCAAACCGATGGTGCCGATCAATACCTGATTTCCTAAAATCAGATGCGGGGAATCGTAAGTGACCATAAGTCCCATAGCGATCAGTGTGCTGGGAAGCAACC
>JAVXIV010000240.1:2796-3257 GCA_036785645.1 Hungatella sp. | reverse complement strand
ATCCAAATGCTAATTCCGCACTGCTTTGCTGCCTGTACATAAACCGCTTCCAACTGTTTCATTTCCGTGGTATCCCGATACTGCTCCATCATTGATATCCCTCCGCTGTGTCAATCCGTGAGATCCTCCCCATAGATCGAACTCATGTTTCTGCCATTGCATTTCGCATGATATAATGCCTGATCCGCACATTTATAAAGTTTCTCAAAAGTATGAATCTGTTCCGATGTAACCGCAATTCCTACCGAGCAGGTAATATCCGTATGGGCCCCATCAATTTGAATATCCGACAGCCCTGCACAAAGCCGGTCTACTTTCTTTTTGGCAACCAAGGTATCGGAAATATCTTCCATAAATATAGCAAATTCATCGCCGCCCATACGAGCAATCATATCTTCTTTTCGAAAAAAAGTACGCAGCTTAGAAGCAACTGCACAAATAACTTTATCGCCATAATCATG
>JAVXIV010000240.1:0-2786 GCA_036785645.1 Hungatella sp. | reverse complement strand
CTGTGATATCATCTCCTCTGCGCTGACCCGGTCAATCAGTCCGGTCATCCGATCGGTCTTGGCCCGCTCGGACATATGGTTGTACTCCTTCACCATCTCCTTAAAACGCTGATTGGAATCGAGTACATTTTTCACCCTTCTGGTCACCACCTCCGGAATAAACGGCTTCATGATGTAATCATTGGCTCCCAAAGTAAACGTGCTGATCTGCTGCTGTGGGCTGTCATCCGCGGTAATGATAATCACCGGAATCACATCCAGCTCAGGTAAGCGTTTTTTATACTGTAAGAACTCTTTACCATCCATAACCGGCATACTGATATCCAGTAGAATCAAATCGATTTGATTTTGATGCTCCTGTAATATTTGAATCGCCTGCACTCCGTTTTCCGCTTCAAAAAAGAGGAACTGATCCTGTAATATTTTTTTCAAAATCATACGGTTAATCTCCGCATCATCTACAATCAATACCGTATGAGAATCATAACTGCCGGTTAGCCAGGACTCCCTGTATTTTTGAAATTCCGAATCCAATTCCTTATGCATGGTGATATCAGTAAGTTCGCCACTTAAGATATGTTTATTGCCCACCTTAGAAATATAGCGCAGCTTGGCATGAATCCACAAGGGCATCTCGCCCTTATGACGGCGTATATATTCACATTCTACGGTCTCCTGTGTACTCGCACAGGTACAAAATGCATGGAGTACCAAGGCTTGATACTCATCCTCCACCAAATTCAAAACGTTGGAGGAAGTTGCCGGCATCTCACCATGACCCAGCAACGCATAATAGGCTTCATTGACTCGCACCATCTCTAACTGATCATCCGAAAATTCATAGATAACGGCAGCCTGCAGTGCATTGTCAAATAGACATTTCATTTCTTGATTCAAGGAAAACAGGTCATCATAACAATAATGGTCAGGCTTCTGGTCGAAAATCAAAGGGACATTGAGTGATAAACGAATGCAGAGCTGTTCGTAGTCCGAAACAGGCATCGGACGTGCAAAATAATAGCCTTGCACAAAATCACAACCCACACTTCTTAAAAAGTCCACCTGATCGCCGCTTTCGGCACCCTCCGCAATAACCGGAATATTCAACCATTTGGCCATACGAATCACCGAAGCGATGATATTCTCACCTCTGCCCGGAATTTCCGTTTTGGACAGGAACTGCATGTCAATTTTCAAAACATCAACCAAAATATCCTTCAGCAAACTGAGCGAAGAATATCCACTGCCAAAATCATCCATCATAATTAAGAAGCCATGTTCCTGAAGCCGTTCCATCATCTTCTTCATGGCAATCGGATTGTCCGTATAGGCACTTTCGGTCAATTCCAAATTGAGCAGTCTGGGTTCTATCTCATAACGATCCACAAGCTCCAAAAATGTTTCCACCAATTTGGGATTATAAAGATCCACACGAGAAACATTCACCGAAATCGGATACGGTTTAATCCCCTGTAAAATCCATTCATGAAGGCATCGGCATGCCTGCTCCCATACATAATAATCCAGTTTTGTAATGAAACCATTGCGTTCAAAGATCGGGATAAAAATCCCGGGAGAAAGCATGCCTTTTTTAGGATGTATCCATCGCACCAGAGCCTCGGCTCCACAGGGTAATTTGGTATGGATATTATATTGGGGCTGCAAATAGATCTCAAACTGTCCGTTTTCCAAGGCATATTTCATGTCATTGGTGATCTCCTGCTCCATAGTCAGCGTGGCGCTCATACGTTCATTGTAGTACGCATAATAATCCACATAATTACCTTTGCAGCTTTTTGCAGCAAGGGTCGCCCGATTGTACATCATTTCTACGGAGATGGTGGGATCTTCGATTACATAAATGCCGATGGAGGGTACAATATCATAATTGGGATTATATTTTGCCAGCTTATTTTTCGACTGCCGCACCAGATCTTCAATTTGAACGATATTATAGGGTAAACAGAGTCCAAATACATCGGATTCAATTCTTCCGTAAACAGCATATTCACATGCCTTTGCATCGGTTGCCAGATATTGGGCAATATAGATCAGTAATTTATCGCCTTCCTTCATACCAAAAAACGAATTGATCAGTTGAAAACGATCCACATCAAAACGCATAAAGACAAAACTTTTATCACCGTTCGCATCGATCATCCTGCGCACTGCATCAAAAAATTTTGTCTTGTTATAAATTCCGGTTAATACATCATAGTCTGCTAAATATTTCAATTGCTTTAAGGCAGAAAATTGGCTTCGGTCAATGGCATTTTTCAAGCGAAACATAATGATTTTCGGATTGTAGGGTTTGGAAACAAAGTCCCATGCGCCCAGAGACAGTGCCCTTATCTCACTATCATTATCACTGTTGCCGGTCATGACTACAATCGGTAAATTGCGATAGTCTTCATTCTCCCGAATCGCTTCTAAAACAGCATAACCATCCATGACAGGCATGACAAGGTCAAGCATCACAGCCGTAATTTCGTCAGCATGCTTTTCAAGCACCCGCAGTGCAACTTCTCCGTCTTCTGCTTCGAGTACCACATATTCAGGAGCTAAGATATTCGACAAAACCGTTCTATTGAACAAACTGTCATCTACCACCAAAATGGTTTTCAAAGAAGGCATAGCACTCCCTCTACCGTAATTTCACAGTCATTTTTCTTTTTCGACATCATATTGATACTTGAATTATAAGCAATTTGCACAATAAAGTCAATGAAATAGGATAAAGAGTCTGCTTTGCAGACTCTCGCGCCAAAGCGCGGTCACTTCAGTGA
>JAVXIV010000239.1:0-3273 GCA_036785645.1 Hungatella sp. | reverse complement strand
CTATTGTGATGGAAGTCAGGAAAAAGCATTATCGACAGGGGCACTACCTACCAAGGCTACGGAAACAACAGCTATTGAAACGTCAGCCGCTATCGAAACATCAGCAGCTTTAGAGACTGCCATAACAAGTACAGCAAGTACCGTGTCTACAGACAGTAATGCTTCGGCTTCCGGTAATGCAAGATATTCTGCAGAAAATTTACCACAGAATTGGGAAATAATCAAAGGTCCTGAGCGAGATATTTGGGCATCGGTTGCTTCAAATATTCCTTCCACCACAAACACTGCGATACCGGATACTTCTAACACCGTCGAGGTCACGACTCCGCTAGTGGATGGGGGCTGTCCGGGGCATATCGATTTACATATCTCTGCATATATTGATGGATTAAAAGAAAATAAAGGACTCTATCGTGATGATCCTATTGGTAATAACAAAGAGAATTTAGATGCAGTGTGGCTGGGGTGGGATGATTACCATAAGCTTTATGCAAAATGTATTGCTCATCAAGATTGGTATCAGACCTATGGCTTGACCGTATCCTCCGGTATATACATCCGAAATCCTTTGTCAAGATCTGAAATTGCTGCTTATATGAATTTACTCCCTGCCGATACTTCTTGGGAGCGTAGAAGGGTAATTTTACAGGCTTTACAGTCGGTAGGCTGTATTCCTTACTATTGGGGTGGTAAGCCGACTCAGGCGGGTTTTAATCAGAACTCCTTTGGAACCATCGTTTCGCCGGATGAGCATGGGCGTGTCTTAAGAGGTTTAGATTGTTCCGGTTGGATCAATTGGGTCTATTGGAGTGCGCTTGGCAATCGTTTGGCATCGGAAAGTACATCCGGTTTGGCACATTGTGGAGTTGGCATTCAAAGAGAAGAATTGAGACCGGGAGATATCATTGTGCTAACCGGAGAAGATGCACATGTCTTTTTATTTATGGCATGGTCAAGCAATGATCAGATGTATCTGATTCATGAGACCGGTGGTACGATCAATAATGTAACAATTAGCCAATATAACATTCATTGGCCCTATTATCGAAATTTAATGAAGGACTAGATATGATATGAGATATGATATGAGAGGTGAAAAATGGAATATCATGATGAACTGGAGCGAATGCGCGCTAGAAAACAACGCAAAGAACCTGTATCCAAACTTGAATCCAAACTTGATATTGTTGATTTAGAGCACGTGGACTACACGGCACTTGATAAAAAAGATATCAATATTCAGAAAAAACGGCTTGCGAAGAGAAAGCGCAAGAAACGGATTTTAACGATTGAATTCTTGGTCTTAATTATTTTAGTGGTGTGTATCGGTGCTTTTTTCAAAAAGTATAACAGCGGCTACTGGACAATAGCCATTTTTGGTGTAGATTCTAGGGACGGCAATTTGGAAAAAGGTGCTTTGTCCGATGTAGAAATGCTTTGTGTCATTGATCGGAAAACCGGGGAGATGAAACTGGTATCGGTATTTCGGGATACTTATTTGCAGATCAGTTCCGATGGAACTTATCATAAGATCAATGAGGCCTATTTTAAAGGTGGACACAAGCAGGCAGTGTCTGCCCTAGAACGAAATTTAGATTTAAAAATAGATGACTATGCGACATTTAACTGGAAAGCAGTTGCAGATACGATCAATATTTTAGGTGGTATCGATCTTGAAATCTCCAATAGTGAGTTTAAGTATATCAACTCCTTTATTACAGAAACCGTAGAATCAACCGGAATTGGCTCTGTACATTTAAAGAAGGCAGGAATGAACCATTTAGATGGGGTACAGGCGGTAGCTTATGCCAGACTGCGTTTGATGGATACCGATTATAATCGCACAGCGCGTCAACGTCAGGTAATTTCCCTTGCTATGGAAAAAGCCAAACAGGCGGATTTTTCTGTACTCAATAATATCCTAGTGACGATACTGCCACAGCTTTCTACCAGTATCGGAATTGATGATATGATTCCAATCGCTAAAAATTTAGGAAATTATCATCTTGGAACGACCGATGGCTTCCCGTTTTCACGCGGAGAGGCTAAAATAGGTAAAAAAGATTGTGTAATTCCACTAACCCTTGAAAGTAATGTGATACAATTGCATGCCCTTTTGTATGGAGTGGAAGATTATCAGCCTTCTTCCACGGTAAAGAAAATCAGTGCAAAGATTGCATCAGAGAGCGGAATGGGAGAGGTAGCTGACAATGCTCCAAAAACCAATACAGGCGGAAATTCTAACGACAATTCAGTAGCTACCAAATCCCCTGCGGCAGAAACAATCATCGAAAGCACCGCAGAAGAACCTACAACAGCAGAATCAGCTTCCGAAACGACTGCCGAAACAACTGCTGAAACAACTTCCTCTAAGACCGAGGAAAGCAGTGAAAAAACTCCGTTGGAAAGTTCCAAGCAAGAGGAGATTGGTCCGGGTATAAATCTCAAACCCACCGAATCCTCCAAAGCAGATGCGTCTACTTCGGATAATGCGGTCTCCGAGAAACACCCGGTAGGTCCCGGATCCTCCGACCCGAATCCTACAGAAGATAAGCAAGTCGAAGATGCCAAACCTATGGCTCCCGGTTTCGAATCAGAAACTAATTGACAGAATATAGAAAGATTGATACTATAGAAGATATCGCTCCATCTATTCGTGAAAGAACACTTTAACGCATAGATGGAGCGAAAAGGAAGTAGGGTATCTGCTGCTTATGAACTTACAACGATTACTTAGTTTAACACGTCAAGCTGTGGATGACTATCATATGATTGAATCCGGTGATCGCATTGCGCTTGGTCTTTCCGGTGGCAAGGATAGCCTTGCTTTGCTTTATACATTGCATGGTCTGATGCGTTTCTATCCAAAGAAATTTGAATTAGTTGCAATCACTGTAGATTTAGGATTACCTGATTTTGATCTAACCCCTATAAAAGAACTCTGTGAGCAATTATTAGTCCCATATACTATCATTCCTACTGATATTGGAAAAATATTGTTTGAGATTCGTCAAGAATCGAATCCCTGTGCTCTATGTGCCAAAATGCGTAAAGGCACATTGAACCAAGTGGCGAAAGAATTAGGCTGCAATAAAATTGCATATGCTCATCATAAGGATGACGTTATTGAAACGATGTTATTGTCATTGCTCTATGAGGGACGATTCCATGCATTTTCTCCATATACCTATTTAGATCGCATGGATTTAACTGTAATTCGTCCTTTCTTTTATGTAAATGAAGCGGCTATCACTCGCTTTAAAAATAAGTATC
>JAVXIV010000238.1:0-3275 GCA_036785645.1 Hungatella sp. | reverse complement strand
AGGCGGGCGTCAGTAAAAGCGATGGACGGATATTTCAGCGAGTGAGCCAATTAGAGCACTGGCAGGGCAAACGGATTGCCCATATTGGAGACAATTTTTATAGTGATGTAAAGATGGGAAAACGGTGGACGGAAAAAACCATCCATTATCTGCGATAACTTGATAAAACAGGGAATCAACCAGCCATATAAAAGGGGAAATAATGAATTGAGAAATTTTTTAAAAAGCATATTTCCTATGTCTGCCAAAGGCACAGAGGACAGAGTGCGAGAAATACAGGCACAGATGGATAGGCAGCAAGATATCACGTTGAGCAAAGTGGAGCAGGTGTACCAAAAGCTGGGAGATATCGCAGATGCAATGCATACAGAGCTGGAAACTGTGCAGGAGCAAAATCGGCAGATGATGAAGTGTGCAATAGAGCAACAGAAGATCGCTTTTGGTGAAATGGATCAACTGGCGCGCAAGTTGGATGAGCTTGCGGAGCAGCCGGTGTGTAGAGAGCTTTTACAGCAACTGAAGGAACAACTAAGTGAATTGGAGACGTATCATCAGCAGCTCATGGAGCAGGTGAAGCGCACGACCGAGGAAGTCCACGAAATCCGGGTGGGAGATCTGTTCCGTCGCATTGAATTTGTGCAGGGTAAGCAGGTGCTTCTGGAAAGCACTCTGCAGCGGAATCTTCTCTCTATGGAAGATCAGAAACGCAGCGAAGAATATGCCTTTATCACCCGGATGCGCGCGCTCTTTCCCGTCCAGCAGGTAGCATCCGAAAAGCGGTTTGTCCGCATTGGGCGGAATCACGATGGCGGATATCTGATGCTGGACGATTTTGCTGAGAAAAAATTGCTTACAGCATTGGAATTGCGAATGATGTCTCTTGGGATCAGGATATGGTTGATCGCGGTCTGGACGTTTATATGTACGACCATACCATTGAGGGTTTGCCATATGAGCATGAAAAATTTCATTATTTTAAAATTGGATTGGGTGCATCACCCAATCCGGCAATACCTCAGTTGAAAACGCTGGGCCAGATGATGACTGAAAATGGCCATATGGGTAGCTATGGCATGATTTTGAAGATTGATATTGAGGGAGCGGAGTGGGACGTTATAGCGGAGATTGACCAAGAATTACTCACCCATTTCTCCCAAATTGTCTTTGAATTTCACAACTTGATTTTTCCGAAGTATGAAGAGAGAATTAAAACTGCCATGGAGAAACTGAATAAAACCCATCAACTTGTCCACCTTCACCCCAATAACTATGGTGGTTATTTGCAGATTGGCGGCAAGGTGCTCTCAGAGCTAATTGAGGGAACCTATTTGCTTCGTAGCGAGTATTTATTTACCCAAGAGCCGCTGACTTTTCCCACGCCGCAGGATGAAATTAATTCAATTTATTTGCCGGACATTTACTTGGGTAGTTGGGATACCTGATAGAAGAACTGTGAGAGAGGATTGGAACCTATGAAATTTGAGGATTTAAGGCAAAGGATTGCAGAAGCAGAGGTCGTTTCCTTTGATATTTTTGACACTCTGATTGTACGGCTTTATGCAGAGCCAACTGATTTGTTTCGGCATCTAGAAGAGAGCTACGAAGCTGGCGGTTTCTGCGCGGCGCGAATTTCTGCCGAGATGGCAGCAAGAGATGAAGTATTTCAAAATCAGTGCCACGAGGTAACGCTGGACAAGATTTATGAAAATCTCCATCCCTCCTATTGGCCTTTGCAGGAGAAGGAAGTCGAGCTGGAGAAGCTGATGTGCAAAGCAAATCCCGAGATGTTGGAGCTGTTCAGTTGGTGCAAGGAACAGGGGAAACGAATCATCATCTCCTCAGATATGTATCTGCCCATCGCTGTCATTGAGGAAATCCTGCAAAATGCCGGCTATATGGGATATAAAAAGCTATTTCTTTCCTCGGAAACCAAGCGGCCCAAAGCCACAGGGGAGATGTATGATGATTTGCTGACCTACTGCGGGGTGTCAGCAAATCAAATTTTGCATATTGGCGATAACCGCTATACGGACTATGAGATTGCCCTGCAAAAGGGACTTTCCGCCTATTGTTACGAACCGATTTGCAAATCCGTGGGGGATAACTATCATTCCTCCTATTTTGCACTATTGAACCAGTATGCGGAAAAGGAGGTCGCCCCGTCTATTCTCAAAGGAATGATTACGCTGCACGACGCCCAAAATCCCACGGAGGACTATTGGGTGAATTTCGGCTATCAGTATGCGGGAATACTTACCCTGAGTTATGTACAATGGATTCATGCGCAAATGCAAAAGGATGAAATTTCGCAAGCCTTCTTTATGCTCCGAGATGGATATATTTTCAAAAGAGCTTTTGATCAACTATATCCGTCGGCAAAAACCAGCGAGATCTACGGATCGAGAAGTATGTTCCTTTTGGCTGGGATGGAGCACTATGAAGATATCAAAATGCACATCACAGGGCTCCATCGCAATGGCTTGACCTACAGAATGTGCTTTGAGCGCCTATCGATTCAGGACGATGCCTTTTTAGAGGAATATAAGACTGCATTCCCGGCATTGGATATGATTGTTGATTCTGAGCAGGAATTCCAGAGAATTGATGAATTCTTCGTGTCGCATGAGTCGACTTTGAAGGAATATGGGGCAAAACAGCGGAAAGTTATCATTGCATATTTCGATAGTATTGGTCTACTCAATGGGAAGAATGCGATTATAGACTTAGGCTGGAAGGGAAGTATGCTCAAGGGAATCGAAAAAATCTGCAAACTAGAAAATAGAAAAGCAGATTTATATGGCTATTTTCTTGGGACACACCCTTTCCAGAATACAGGGATACGTGCCATTGGCTTTGCTATGAATCAAGGGAAACCCGACGATAAATACCCTATTAAGGCGCTTGTGGACTATGGCTATACAATTTCTGTTCTGGAGTTGATGTTTTCTGCACCACATCCCAGTATCTTAGGCGTGCAAAAAGACGGCTCTGCCTTCATTCCCCTCTATCAACAATCCTGCGCAGAGGAAGATCGGCGACAAAAAATCTCCGCAGAGATGTTAACTGGAGCTTTAGAATTTATTACTGATTACCAATCTGTAGCGGAACACTTTCCGGTATTCCTTGATGCAAATACCGGACTCATTCCAATGGAGTACATTGCTACTCGAATTAGCGATTATGATGAGAAGACTATATCTGGAGTTCATTTTTTTCCGGGGGTAGGCAATGATATGTCTAGCCATCCCATTGTGAGGAAGGGATCAACTACCGTT
>JAVXIV010000237.1:0-3313 GCA_036785645.1 Hungatella sp. | reverse complement strand
AGAAAAAGATAAAAGTAAAAATTTGAAATATCAAGCGTTGTCAAAGCATGTGACGGCACTCAAGCCGGATGCTGTGGATTTTCTCTATTCTTTTATCAAAGACGAGGAATTGTTTTGGAAGATGGAAGAAAATCGGAAATCAGTTTATCCGGTAGAACCATGGTGCGTGACGGAAGAATCCTTTTCTATGGATACAAACTACAGAAATGAAACAACGTTTTCGTTATCCAATGGTTATTTGGGAACCAGAGGAACTATGGAAGAGGGGTATGACTTTTCTGTAGAGGAAGGCTTAGAAGGAAATTTCATCAATGGGTTTTATGAACAGGAGGATATCCGGTATGGGGAATGGAATTATGGTTTCCCGACTACCAGCCAGTCTCTCATGAATCTTCCCAACGGTAAAACGATAAAACTATTTTTGGATGAAGAGGAACTGGATATTCGTAATGGAAAGGTAGAAGATTATCATAGAACGCTTCATATGGATGAAGGGATTTTGACACGAAGCTTTTTATGGACTTCCAAAAAAGGGAAAACGGTTCGGATTGAGACTTCTCGCTTTGTCAGTTTTGCCAAGAAAAATTTGATGGAAATGTCTTATAAAGCGACACCGGTGAATTTTGATGGACAGCTGTTATTCGTTTCCATATTGGATGCGAATGTGGAAAATCATACCAGAAAGACCAATCCTCTGGTGGATTACGGACCGTTTGGGCGCCATTTGGAGGTTCGTAAGCTTCGTGCAGAGGAAGATATCTTGTATTATGAGGGAATTGCCCAAAACAGCCGCCTGTCCATGGCTTGCGGTATTGGCCATCATGTGGATGGGGGCAAGACGGTGCACATGCACGGTCTCGTATGTGAAGATGAACTTTTCGGTGAGATGCGCATAGAAGTGACTGCAGTTCGGGGAGAAACGGTTACCTTGGAAAAGCAGATTGCATATACTTCTTCTCTGGACATGGAAGATTGCAAGATGGAAATCTTCATAAGAGGACTGTTATCGGAGACCGGAAAGCGGAGTTATCGTGCAGACGAGGAGATACAGAAGGCAGTGGTAAAGGATATGTGGAAAAAGGCAGACGTGGGCATCTGTGGAGACGATGCATTACAACAGGGGATTCGTTTTAACTTGTTTCACATTTTACAGTCAGCACCTCGGGACGGCAAGACCGGAATGGGAGCGAAAGGATTATCCGGTGAGGGATATGAGGGACATTATTTTTGGGATACAGAAATGTATGTCATTCCCATTCTCGTGTATATCAATCCGGAATTGGCGAAGGCTCTTCTCCGTTATCGCTATAAGACGCTGGATGAGGCGAGAGCCAGAGCCCGAGTTTTGGGACACGAGAAAGGTGCGCTGTATCCATGGCGAACGATCAATGGAAAGGAAGCTTCTACCTACTATCCTTTGGGAACTGCTCAATATCACATTGATGCAGATATTGCCTATGCGTTTAAACTTTATTTAGATGTAACCGGGGATATGGAATTTTTAAAGGAAGCGGCGGCTGAGGTCTTGGTGGAAACAGCTAGAGTGTGGGCGGATGTAGGCTGCTTTGCGGAGTCTAGAGATGGACGTTATTGTATCTGCGCTGTGACAGGTCCGGACGAATACAATGCGATTGTAGACAATAATTTTTATACCAATCTAATGGCTAGGGAAAATCTGCGTGATGCGGTCTGGGCTCTGGATACATTAAAGACTTTGGATGGCGAAGTTTATCAAAACTTGTTAAAACGAATTGATTTTCAAGAAGAAGAACGATCTGTTTGGGAAGAAATTATAGAAAAAATGTATTTTCCTTATGATGAGAAGCGAAAAATCTATCCCTTAGATGATGGGTTTCTGATCAGAAAGGTATGGGATGAATCCAAAATTCCAGTAGAAAAGCGTCATTTATTGTATGAGAATTATCATCCTCTCTTTATTTTCAGACAAAGGATGTCCAAGCAGGCCGATGCGATTTTAGGAATGTATCTTCACAGTAATTTATTTACAAAAGAGGAGCTTCAACGCAATTATGATTTCTACCAAGAAGTTACGCTGCACCATTCCTCGTTATCTACTTGTATTTTTGGGATACTGGCATGCCAAATTGGATATGAAGAAGAATCTTATCATTATTTTGCACAGTCGGCGCGGATGGATTTAGATGATTATCATCATAATTTTTATGCCGGAATTCATGCTGCTAATATGGCAGGAACTTGGCAGGCAATTGTAAATGGTTTTGCAGGTCTTCGCATGAATCGTGGCTACTTGGAGTTTTGGCCAACACTTCCCAAAGCTTGGGATGGCTATGAATTTCGGTTAAATTATAAAGGAAATCTGTTAAAAATACAGGTAGACCGGCAAGAGATTCAAGTGATTCTTCTAGAAGGGCAAGAGGCATCTTTTTGGCTTTGTGGAAAACAATGGATTCTAAAAAAGGAGGGAGATTATGCAAAAGAGAAGAGATAAGGCAATATTTTTTGATTGGGATGGAACGGCGGTTTACTCTAGAAAGACACCGGCTGTGGATGCAGTCAGTGCGATGAAACCACTGCTTGCTCAGAATATAAAACTGGTAATTGTCAGTGGAACTACGATCGATAACATTGCCGGCGGTCATATAGAACAATATTTCACCAAGGAGGAACTTTCCAATCTTTATTTGGGATTGGGACGAGGTGCTTATAATTATGCATTTGATCAAGCAGGAATGCCCTATGTATTTGAGGATCGCATTCCGGATAAAAAAACGCTGTTGGATATTCATAGCATTTGCTTTGATATTCATAAAATTCTATTGGAGCGGTATGATTTCCCGACTGATATTGTATTTTGCAGACCCAATTACTGTAAGATCGATTTGATGGTTTCCAATAACCGAGGGGATCAATTGTTTCTTCAGGAAAACGAATTGGTATGCTTAAAGAAGAGCTTAGAGGAACATGGGGTGATCGGTGGATTTCAATCCTTGCTTCATCTGGCGGAAGCTGTGGGAGAAGCCTATCATTTGAACATGAAACCCACCTGTGATGCAAAATATCTGGAAGTGGGGATATCCAGTAAGCAGGATAATGTAGATACTATTTTGTCGAAACTAGAAGCGGATTATGGGATCCGAGCAGAGGAATGCAGCTTCTGGGGAGACGAGTATGTTGGAATTGAATCCGGAATTTATGGAAGCGATAGCTTTATGAAGACGGATCTATCAAAAGCAGGTAGATTTTTTGATGTATCGGACGTATCAGGAGAAAGACCCGAAGGTGTGATCGTTGTGGGCGGCGGAGTTTCCAGCTTTTTGAATTATCTAAAAGA
>JAVXIV010000236.1:1869-3316 GCA_036785645.1 Hungatella sp. | reverse complement strand
TTTTGCTTCCGGTGGAACTGTGGAAACAGATCGGTGGGTTTGATACGCGCTTTGCACCGGCTTACTGTGAAGATTCTGATTTGGCTTTTGCAGTGCGAAAGGCGGGTTACCGCGTCGTATATCAGCCACTTTCCAAGGTGATTCATTTTGAAGGTATTTCCAATGGAACCGATGTAGAGGGTTCCGGCCTGAAACGTTATCAAGCTGCAAATAGTAAGAAACTCAAGGAAAAATGGGCAGAGGAATTCAAGCTTCAAAGGGAAAATAACGGAAATCCGGATCCATTTCGTGCCAGAGAACGCAGTGCAGGAAAAGATATCATTCTGGTGATTGACCACTATGTGCCAACCTATGATCGGGATGCCGGCTCTAAAACTACGTTTCAATATCTGAAAATGTTTTTAAAAAAAGGCTATGTGGTCAAGTTCTTGGGAGATAATTTTCTCCATGAAGAACCCTATTCGACGACCTTGCAGCAGATGGGAATTGAGATCCTATACGGTCGGGATTATCAGGTGCGTATCTGGGACTGGCTACGGGAGCATGGAGATGACATTGCATTCGCATATTTGAATCGTCCGCATATTGCGATCAATTATATTGACTATATCAAAGAGAATACGAAAATCAAGACGATCTACTATGGTCACGATCTGCATTTCCTGCGGGAGGGCAGAGAATATGCATTGACCGGAGATGCCGAGAAAAAGCAAGCCGCAGAATATTGGAAATCCATCGAAATTTCTCTTATGTACAAGGCAGATATGTCCTATTATCCCTCTTATATTGAGCGGGATGCCATTAAAGCGGTGGATGAAAGCATCCAAGTTAAGGATATCGTGGCCTATGTGTACGAGGAATTCTTGGATGCTATTCCCGATGATTTTGCACAGCGGGAAGGTCTCTTGTTTGTCGGGGGTTTTGCCCATCCGCCCAATGCAGATGCAGTGCTGTGGTTTGTCAGAGAGATCTATCCGCGGATCCGTGAGAAAGCAGAGATTCCATTCTATGTAGTGGGTTCAAAGGTTACAGAGGAGATCAAGGCGCTGGAGCAGCCGGGCAATGGCATCTTCATCAAAGGGTTTGTCAGTGATGAAGAATTGGCATCTCTCTATGCCTCCTGCCGACTGGTGATCGTGCCGCTTCGCTATGGAGCCGGTGTCAAGGGCAAAGTGATTGAAGCACTCTACTATGGGGCTCCGATCATCACCACCTCCATCGGAGCGGAAGGAATTCCATCTGCCACAGAAGTGATGCTGGTGGAAGATCAGCCGGAGGATTTTGCCAACGCAGTATTAAATCTTTACCAAGATACCGAACGGTGCCGTAAGATGTGCCACAATACGCAGAGTTATATCCGCAAACAGTATAGTGTCGATGCGGCATGGCATGTGATAGAGGAAGATTTCACAAAACCGAACATAGTCATACCATAGACGAATGAGTT
>JAVXIV010000236.1:0-1859 GCA_036785645.1 Hungatella sp. | reverse complement strand
TGAACTGCGGTATGCTATACTAGGAACACTTAGTGAGATACTTCATGCACTTCGTGAGGTGTTTTACGAATCTGGTTTTTCGGGTCTTTTAGATAAGGAGACGAGTATGAAAGAGAAGATCAAGGTGAGAGGGCAGTTGGGACTGTATCTGCAGTGGCCGCTGATTCTGTCAGTTTTACTTGTGATGATGACCTTGGTGATCAGTGCAATTAGTGTTCCGGCCGGTTTGGCGATGAGTGGATTTACGATATTGTATCTGCTGATTGCGCTCTGGCTTTACCATTATCGCAGAACACGCCTTCTTGGGGGGATGGTTGAATTTTCGGCAGACTATGCCTGGGTGCAGAAGAAGCTGTTGGTGGATTTGAATGTTCCCTATGCAGTAACGGATGAAAATGGACGCCTTTTATGGATGAACCAAGAATTTATCCGTGTGACCGGAGAAGAGAAAAACTCGGGGAAGAATCTAAGTACGTTGTTTCCGGATATCGACAAGGCATTATTCTCCAATTTAGAAGAGACGGTTTCGGTTCATACCGGATATGGCGACCATGACTACCGCATTGATTTAAAACCGGTTTTTCTGGGTGCGGACAAACAGGAAGCACAAAATGCTCTGGAGACCGATAACAGCAGCCAGAAACTGCTTGCGGTGTATTTATTTGATGAGACCGAGATTTTACAGTATCGGCAGGAAATTTATGATCAGAAACAGGTAGCCGGACTTATTTATTTAGATAATTATGATGAGGCATTGGAGAGCGTAGAAGAGGTCAGACGCTCCCTATTGATGGCATTGATTGATCGAAAGATCAGCAAATACATTGCGGGTATCAACGGTGTTGTGAAGAAGATGGAGAAGGATAAATACTTCTTTGTGATCAAGCAGCAGTATTTGGACGAGATGCAGGAGCAGCGTTTTTCACTTCTGGAAGAAGTGAAGGGTGTCAATATCGGCAACGAGATGGCGGTTACGCTGAGTGTTGGAATCGGTATGAATGGAGAAACCTATAACCAGAATTATGAATATGCCCGTATGGCAATCGATATGGCTCTTGGGCGCGGCGGTGATCAGGCAGTAGTCAAGGATGCCGATAAGATTCGCTATTATGGCGGAAAGTCACAGCAGCTTGAGAAGACGACGCGGGTAAAAGCGCGTGTGAAGGCTCATGCATTGAAAGAATTAATTGAGACGAAGGACCGCATTCTGATCATGGGGCATAAACTGGCAGACATTGATTCTTTTGGTGCAGCGGTGGGAATCTATCGGATCGCTACTTCTTTGAACAAGAAGGCCAACATTGTGATTAATGAAGTGACTTCCTCGGTGCGTCCCATGAAGGCACGGTTTATGAATACCCCGGATTATCCGGAAGATCTGTTTTTAACCGGAGATCAGGCTGCGGAGCTCATGGATACCAACACGATTTTGATTGTGGTGGATGTCAATCGCCCCAGTATCACCGATGCACCGGAACTGCTTTGGATGGCAAAAACCATCGTGGTATTTGATCATCATAGGCAGAGCAGTGAGATTATCGACAATGCCATATTATCTTATGTAGAACCCTATGCATCTTCTACCTGTGAGATGGTAGCGGAGATTTTGCAGTATGTGGCAGATGGCATCAAGATCAAGTCTCCGGAAGCGGATGCCATGTATGCGGGGATTGTCATTGATACCAACAACTTTACCAACCAAACCGGAGTGCGAACGTTTGAGGCAGCAGCGTATCTGCGCAGAAGCGGTGCAGATATTACCAGAGTCCGAAAGCTATTCCGGGATCATATGGAGGACTACAAGGCAAAAGCAGAAGCGGTGCGGCATGCGGAAGTATTTGAGGGTGCATTTGCCATCA
>JAVXIV010000235.1:0-3341 GCA_036785645.1 Hungatella sp. | reverse complement strand
TTCTAAATCAAACAAACGCCCCATCTGTTCGCTCGTCTCATATTTGAAAGTGGTGCTCTGATAGATCGGAAGCACTCTGGGTTCTCCGTTCTTGGGCTGCCATCCCCCCTGGATACAAATCGTTTCCGGTGATAATTTCTGTTTCATATAGGTCTCCTTCTCAAGTAATTATCTTTTTTCCTAGTCTATCACAAAATCATCTTGAAAATCAAGGTTGAATTCACCCATTATTTCTTATATAATTATACTGTTATCTATTTTTTCACAAGAAAATCATCAGGAGGAAGATCATGAGTCAGTCAAATGTATACTATACCGATTTTCGTACTACCCTTCAGGAAAATCTATTGCAAAAGCTGGAGCGGCTTGTAAAAAAAGCCGGTATGTTGGAGCATCTGGATTTTCATAATAAATATACCGCGATCAAAATCCACTTCGGCGAACCGGGCAATTTATCCTATCTGCGGCCAAACTATGCCAAGGTTCTCGTAGATTTAATCAAAGCCCAAGGCGGTCAGGTTTTCTTAACCGACTGCAATACGCTGTACGTGGGACGCCGCAAGAATGCACTGGATCATCTGGATTCTGCCTATGAAAACGGCTACAATCCCTTCACTACCGGCTGTCATATTCTGATTGCGGACGGTTTAAAGGGAACCGATGAAGTCCCGGTTCCCATCCATGGCGATTATATCAAAGAAGCTAAAATCGGCCGCGCAATCATGGATGCCGATATCTTCATCTCCCTTACTCATTTTAAAGGTCATGAAAGCACCGGTTTTGGCGGAACGCTCAAAAACATCGGCATGGGCTGCGGTTCCCGCGCCGGCAAAATGGAGATGCACAATGCCGGAAAGCCACATGTCGTAACTGCCCGCTGTGTCGGCTGCGGTGCCTGTCAGAAGCACTGCGCACACAGTGCCATCACGATCACCGATCACAAAGCTTCCATTGATCACAACCTCTGTGTCGGCTGCGGACGCTGCATCGGTGTTTGTCCCATGGATGCCGTGGACAGTGCCTGCGATGAATCCAACGATATCTTAAACTGCAAAATCGCAGAATACAGCTACGCAGTTTTAAAGGATCGCCCCAATTTTCATATCAGTCTGGTCGTCGATGTCTCGCCAAACTGTGACTGCCATTCCGAAAACGATGTTCCCATCGTACCCAACGTGGGCATGTTCGCTTCCTTTGATCCGGTTGCTCTGGATATGGCCTGTGTCGATGCCGTCAATCGGCAGCCGATCATAAAGGGCAGTATCCTAAGTATGCAGCCACAAACCCACCGGGACCATTTCACCGATACGCATCCGGAAACCAACTGGGAAACTGCCATCGACCATGCCGTCAAGCTGGGTCTGGGCAACAAAGAGTATCAATTGATTACTCTATAAGCCTCACTTTTTACTGAATGAAACCATCAAACTTCACTTCTCCAAGTACCACTTTATCTTTTCCAACTTGCCTTACCGACAGATCTGCCCGACGCATCTTCTTCTCGGGCAGATCTTTTACAATTAAAAGCTGCGGCCACACATACATCGTCTCTACTGCTTTTTCATCCAAATAGACCTTCGAATACTCATTGAAGTTTTCACCAAACAGCAATAAATTGGAATCATGATACACCACGGAATCAATCTCAATTGGCAGAATTCCCAGAGTTAGCTCCGTTGCCGTATAAGGACTTCCTCCATCATAGATTTCGTGATCTCCATAAAGCATGTCATACTCCAGCACCTTCATATTGGCCAAATACAGTTCCGGATCTGCATCCTTCTCCTTCATATAACTCTGATGATAACGAATCATCGTACCCTCATGAATGTCCAATAAATTCAGCAAATAAGAGGTCAATTGATAAGCTTCTACCTCTCGCTTCACGGCTTTCAGATCCAAGTTATTCCAGATGACGTAAGGGGTCTGGTAGAGAGATGCATTCTTCATATCCTGTTCCTGCCACGGAAAGCTAGGCAAATGGTCGCCATAGAACACGACAACCGTTGGCTCCTGCCGCTTATTCATCGTATAAATCAGTTTTTTGATAAAATTATCCATCTCGTGGACCTGCTGACAATAATATTCAAAACTGGGGTAGGCACCATGCCCCTGCACCGAGATGGTATAGATAAAATCCTGTGTTTTTGTGGAATCCAGAGTTTTTACGATCTCATCCACCAAAATCTCATCCTTACACCAACCGGTCTGATTGCGCTCCACCCGATACATATATTCGATGGGAGTAAAGGTATCAAATCCAAACTGGGCAAACACCTTATTGCGATCATAAAAAGTTGCTTCGTTATTGTGGATTGCATGCGCAGTATAACCCAGAGTCTTCATATTAAATGCCATGCTCTCACAAGTCGTTTTTTGTAAAATCGTCTTGTAGGGATATTCTCCCGGCCCAAAGAAATCCAGATTCATACCGGTAATGCATTCAAATTCAGTATTGGCCGTTCCGGCACCGACCGAAGGCACATTTAAGTATCCGGAGGGAAAGCTTCTCTTTAAATAGCGAAAAAATGGAATCGGATCTTTCTCAAAAGAATAGTTTTTATAGAGCGTGGGATCAAAGAAAGACTCTAATTGCACCATAATGATGTTGGGGGTCTTATTTTCCGCTAAACGATATGTATTTTCCGGCACCATCTCTTCTTCAATGGATGCCACGGCTTCGCTTCCATAAGAATCCGGCTTGGAGATCCCGGTATTCAGCAGCGAATTGGAAAAACAATATGCAAAGCCGTAATCCTGATAGGCCTGACCGATATTGCCAAAACGTACTGCGACCAAACCCAGATTCATACTGATTTTGGTCGCTCCCACTACCAGGGCCGTGCTCATCCCCACGAGTAGCAGGCCCCTCGGATAAGAAAGCTTCTGATTGGAAATCGGTGCTTTTTTCCAAACAATACAGCACAATACAGTCACCAGACCCATACCCACAATCAGCAAGACAATCTGTTGCCAAGTCATATAGGTTGTAATCAAACTCAATCCATACTTTGCCACGCGCAGATCTGCCGCCGTAAAAGGTGTAGTCCGAAAAGACAGCAAAAATCCATTGCCCAAGCCTGCCAAAAGCCAGACCAAGGAACAAATGATCATCATAAAGCTCTTTCTTTTGGTTAAAAATAATAAGGTAAACGGAAGTGCAATCATCAGCGCATTGAGCAAAAATATCATAGGATCCGCTCCCAGATAGTGAAACATTTCAAACACAGATTTTCTGGCAATTGCTTCAATAACCATATTGATCACAATGGAAACTACGGCGATTGTTCCGTACCATTTCCCGATTTCTTTCATCACAATATCCTCTTCTTTGCGGTTGT
>JAVXIV010000234.1:0-3345 GCA_036785645.1 Hungatella sp. | reverse complement strand
CGTGGCGATGGTAATCGTGCCGCCCTTTTTGCGTTTAAGGACTCCATGCTTGACGGCATTTTCCACCAGCGGCTGTATCGTAAGGGATGGAATGCAAAAGTCCTTTGTTTTAATGTCGTAGACGACACCCAGCTTTTCCTCAAACCGTTTCCGCTCGATGCTGAGATAGACCTCGGTGTGACATAACTCGTCCTCGAAGGAGATTGGTGTGCTCTGTTTTAAGGCTTCCAAGTTGTGCCGCAGATAATCTGCAAACTCAGCCGTCACTCGTTTGGCTTCCTTGGGGTTTTCATCGCACAGACCACAGATGGCAGTGAGGGTATTGTAAAGGAAGTGCGGTTGTATCTGGCTGAGCAGGATGGCGATACGGCTCTGCGCAAGCTGGCTCTCCCGTTCTGCCGAAATGCGGCCCTGTTCTGCTTGCAAGAATAGAAAGATAACAAGGATACAGAGCGTGTTCGCCATATTCAGCAGGCTAAGGCCATATACAAATATTTGAACGCACATTGCCGCCGTGGGAAGAAGGATATACGACCACAGGGCCAGCGTTTCGTGCCGCCGTAGGCAGCGGTGGTGGCGAATCAACAAAAAGCCGTTGAGCAGCAATCCCGCAATGCCTGCAATCTGTGAGAGCCAGAACAGGTCCGCGCGGTGGTACATATTTTGCGCATCAATATAATAAACAATTGGATAAAACTGCGTGAGCACAATGAGCAGAAGATAGAGCACGCTGACAATGCGGATGATCCGCAGCGGACGGCGAGATACCTGTTCACGCATTTCTATATATTCTGTTAAATAGTACGAGAAGCTGATTAAGAGACCCGCACCAAATGAATAGGCAAGGTAGTTGGAAATCCGCACCCCCCACCAGCAAAACACTCCGGGATTGCCGCGAAAAAACAGTGCCAGAACATCAAATACCGATATGCCCACATTGCAGGCAAGGCAGGAAAGATAAACGCGGTCGCTCCGTACTTTGGGTCGCTTAGAAAGAGTCATGCACAGCACTACGATGCCGGACATGATACTTCCCCATATTTCAAGCGATGCGTTGATATAGTTTATAACGGTCATTTAGTCTCTCCTTTTGTAGATTTCATTGCAATCACCCTTGCGGCATAGACGAGCCTTTCTGATGCCTATTCGGCAGCTTCTTTTTCTTGGCATCATGTTAATATTGCCCCTGTTATGAGTTATATATTATCTTACCATATCCTAAAAGCAATGTCACTTAGATAGGCAAAGATAACATAACTATTCAGAGGGCGGAAAAATAGCTGTGGAAAGCAGCGTCAAGCTTGCTTGTAAGCTGCTTTTTACAGCTATTTTCACATCGGAGGAATCTCCGATGATTCTTGTACGTTCGAAGAACGTGCAAGAATATGCCCCCTCTGAACAGTTACAATATAACTGATTATCTGAACGACCGCTCTTGAGAAATAAAAGTCATTGTGTTACAATAAAGATTGTTGCATTGACTTTTTTTCTCGTGGCAGGGAAGGAGTCAAAAAATGGGTAAAAACCTAAAGGGCAAAGAATGTGACAAAGGTATCTGCCAAAGAAAGGATGGTCTGCAGCCCAAGGTGCTGCAAAAACTGCTTGGTCATGTAAGCATTAAAACGACAATGGATCGATATGTTCATATAACAGACGATTCTCTGTCAAACGGCATTCGACAGTTTGAAGAAAATCAAATTGCATAATGGTATAGAGATGGTGTAAAAGTCGCTACACAAATGCCGAAAACCATTGAAAACAAAGGAGATGTAGAAATATATGAAACTAGGAATTGTAGGTTTGCCCAATGTAGGCAAAAGTACGCTATTCAATTCTCTGACAAAAGCCGGCGCAGAATCCGCCAATTATCCATTTTGTACGATTGATCCAAACGTAGGGGTTGTACCGGTTCCGGATATGCGTTTAAAGCTTTTGGGAGATTTATATCATTCTAAAAAAGTGACCCCCGCCGTCATTGAATTTGTAGATATTGCAGGTCTGGTCAAAGGTGCCTCCAAAGGCGAGGGACTGGGCAATCAGTTTCTCTCCAATATCCGCGAAGTAGATGCCATTGTACATGTTGTGCGCTGTTTTGAAGATCCTAACGTCATTCATGTGGATGGCAACGTGGATCCGCTTCGTGATATCGAGACCATCAATTTAGAACTGATCTTTTCAGATTTGGAGATTTTAGACCGGAGAATTGCTAAGACCTCCAAAAGTGCCTTTAATGACAAGGCTCTCGCCAAGGAATTAACTGCCCTCAAGGAGATGAAAGCGCACCTGGAGGATGGCAAACTGGCTCGCAGCTTTGAATGCGAAGAGGAAGATCGTCTGGCTTTCATCAACTCTTTGAATCTGCTCACTTGGAAACCGGTGATTTTTGCTGCCAATGTCAGTGAAGACGATCTGGCCGATGATGGTGCGTCCAATCCTTATGTAGCAAAGGTACGTGATTTTGCGACTGCCAATCAGTCAGAAGTATTTGTCATCTGTGCCCAGATCGAGCAGGAGATCGCCGAACTGGAGGAGGATGAGAAAAAGATGTTCCTAGAGGATCTGGGTCTCACAGAATCCGGTTTGGAGAAACTGATTGCTGCCAGCTATGAGCTTCTGGGACTTATCAGTTACTTGACTTCCGGAGAAGATGAGACAAGAGCCTGGACCATCAAGGTCGGAACCAAAGCTCCACAAGCTGCCGGCAAGATTCATACAGATTTTGAACGTGGCTTCATTCGGGCTGAGGTAGTCAATTATCAAGATCTTCTGGATTGTAAAACCTATCCAGCAGCGAAAGAAAAAGGATTGGTAGGCTTAGAAGGGAAAGACTATATTGTGAAAGACGGCGATGTAATCCTATTCCGTTTTAACGTATAATTTGATTTCTATTTTTAAAAAGACCGCAAGAGAATCTCCTGCGGTCTTTTTATTGCTGCTCGATTTTTTATTCTTTATTCTTCCTCTTCGCCAACCAATTCATCATATTCCTGCTCATCCAGCAATTCGTCAAATGCCTCGGCTACAATCTCGTATTCCGCATCATCTTCAATATTCTCTAGATTAGGTTGACCGTCTTCCTTCTCCGAATAGCGATATAAGAATACTTCGCCTTCTTCTGATTCTTCGCCTTCTGCCGGAAGCAATGCAATATAGTCTTTATCGCCTGCGGTGAAGATCGTCAATACAACGCACTCTACCTCCGTATCATCATCCAGTGTCAAGGTCACTGTCATCTCTTCCTGCTCTTCTTCTTTACATCCGCAATCGCAGTTTGGATCATGTTCCATTCGCTATACCTCTCTTTTCTCAATTGTCATGCTCTGTAAATACCTAGGCTTGTTACCT
>JAVXIV010000233.1:0-3354 GCA_036785645.1 Hungatella sp. | reverse complement strand
ACTATTTCGAATGGCTATATCCTAGCCATCCGAAATAGTTCGGTCAGATTATAGATGATATCGTTCCAACATCTCCTGATAAAATGCTGCGTCGCTCTGCAAGCGAGAAATATCCGCAGTATTCTGATCCGCTAACATGCAGTTAATCAAAGCAAGCGTTCGTTTAACTCCTTCTGCTTTTCCTGCTGCTTTTCCTTCTGCCATGCCCTCTTCTTTACAATCTTTCAGCCATTCTTCCAGTGTCATATAGGTTCCCTCCAGTTCTCGCCTCTGCTTCAGACCTGTGATCTTGTCATGAAGCTGTGGGATAATCGCATCACGACCGGTTCTAGCACACTGCTCCGTTGAGTTTTCAACGTAATGTAAGAAATGAATCAATTCTTCCGGCACATTTTCGGAAGTCCGCCCTTTCGTATTCAGAAACAGCTTCTTCGTCTCATCACCTAAAGAAATCCCATTTTCCAAGCAACGTTCTTCGAAAGTATAACGATAGAGACCTGATCCGAATGGATCGAATGTGCAGATGAAAATCACATAGCTCGGCTTCAAATCGTTAAAATCTTCTCCCGGTTTCAAGGAACTTACATCCATCTCCGCCTGATGATAACGGCTTCTCTTCGGAATATTCTTCTGATCTTTTTGCTGCATCTCTACATTGTAAGCAACATGAAGTTCACTTGTCGCATAGATATCAAGGCGTACACTACGAAAATTCGAGTTATACAAAATACTGTGCTCAGCTCGTACCTGTACCTTTCCAACCGGAAAACCAAGTATAATCTCCAACACCAGTTGGCATGTTTCCGGATCATCTAATGCCGCCGCAAATAAGAAGCCATTACTTAAATCTAAATCTTTAAACTCTTTACTCAGTGTCATAAAAACTCCTTGCCGATGTCATGCCACAGGAAAGAGATTCCTTATCCATATATCGAGTATACGCAATCGGATAGGAAATTGCAAGGTTTTTTCCTCCGTCCAATCACTTTCCTACAGTTTCATTGAAAATCAAATTACATAGCCGTTGTGCCATTTCGAATCGATCGCCTTGACTTCCAATTCTAAAAAAGCTAAAATAGCTACATGAAAAAAGACTTTATACCACATCGCAGTTACAAAAAGAAACTAATGATTGCACTACTTACAATTGGTCTTCTCCCTCTGATTATCATCAGTGCCGTCTACCAGAATATCTTAAATAAAAGAATCATCAACGATACGAAAGCCTTTAGCATCGAAAAGCTCCGCTATATAAGTCTCAATATTGAGCGACAATTAGAGAATTCTGAACAACTGTTGGGATGGATTACTTATAACCAACGCTTGGAGAATATTCTAACTACCAATTATAGCCAACCCTACGAAAAACAGCTTGATATTATTGAGTTTGCTTCTTACGTTACGGAGTATGCCATCAATGCCAATATTGAAAGCAATATTTTTAAAATCCTCATTATGGCAGAAGATGGTTCCTCTTTTCAGATGGGTAATGGCTACTCTTTATTGGATAAAGATGCCATTGTAGAGAGCCATTGGATGGAGGATTTCTATGGGATTCAAGCCGATCATCTGATTCTTAGCAAAGATATCTATATGAAAGATACCTACGTTTTTCCCATCAGTAGCCGAATCTATCAAAATTCTACCGGCAAACCTCTGGGATGGTGTCTTGTGGTATTATATAATGATATGTATTCCAAACACTTAACCACAACGAATCAGAAAGAACATCTTTTTCTATTGAACCAGCAGGGGCAATGCATTGGCCATACGGATTCGACTTACGTCGGTGAAGATCTATCCAAGGAACCTTTGGTCCGAAAGATTTTAAGTTCTAGACAAAAAAGCGGCAATATTACCGGTTCTTATCAAGGGATTCCTTCGATCCTGCATTATTATCAAGTCCCCTCTACCCATATGGTAGAAGTGCAGACTGCGCCCTTGGAAGATTTTTTACGGGAACGGCGCAACATGAGTCAGCTCGCTGCTCTATTTATCTTTTTTACCATGTTTGTAATCTTATTTGTAGCTTTCTATTTAAGAAATAAATTGATTCGACCAATTCATATCATTACCGATTATATACGAGAGGTTCCTGAAAATGGATTTGAGGGGAATATGGAATTTAAGGGTGATGATGAATTTAAACAAATTGCTGATTCTATTAATACCATGGAATGCGAAATCAAAGAACTGATCGAAGATCAGCAACGAGAGGCCAATATTAAAAAAGATTTGGAATTTAAAGTATTGCAAAATCAAATTAACCCTCATTTTCTGTATAATACCTTAAACTGTATCAAATGGATGGCTTCTCTTCAACATGCAGATACCATACGTGATATGACTTCGGCTCTAGGACGCCTCTTGCAGAATATCGCCAAAGGTACAGAAAGCAAGATCCCCATTTATGAAGAAATGTCCCTCTTAGATGACTATGTGTTGATTCAAGATATTAAATATGATGGAAAAATAAAAGTACAGTATCATATTGGTGACAATCAAATCACTCAGGCCTACATTATAAAATTCCTATTCCAACCCATCGTAGAAAATGCAATCTTTCATGGGATTGAGCCTAACAGCGGAATGGGACGGATTGATATTGATCTGCAGCGACAGGGAGAAGACATTTTTATCCATATTCGAGATGACGGAGTTGGTATGACCGAAGAACAGATTGATGCATTACTTCATCCACAAATTGGTGTCACGAATTCACGCGGGCTAAATGGGGTCGGAATCAGCAATATACAAGAGCGAATCCGTATGACCTATGGCAAGGACTATGGGCTGACCATCACAAGTAAACTTTTAGAATATACCGATGTTACCATTAAAATTCCTTATGAGAAAGAAGGGTTTCTTTGACAACTATCATGATTATCGATGACGAACCACTGATCCGCCGGGGGCTTGAAAGTATGATTCCCTGGAATCAATTAGAATGTCGGCTGATTGATCAGGCGCAGAATGGGGAAGAGGGATTATTAAAAATAATTCAGCAAAAGCCAGATATTGTATTTACAGACATCAAAATGCCTAAAATGGATGGATTAACGATGATACAGAAAGTATTGGAAGAACCTGATCCTCCTCTCTTTATCATTCTTAGCGGTTATAACGATTTCGATCTCGTAAGATCTGCTATGAGATTAGGCGCTATTGACTATCTTATGAAACTAAATTTGGAAGAAAGCGAACTAAAACGAGTGATTACAGAAGCGCGTGATCAAGCAGCAAAGAAACATAAGAATATACAAAATGCCTATCCGATTTCCGACAAATTTAAAGAAGATTTTATCAACGATCTGCTTCACGTAAAAGCCGATCGGGAACTCTATACGAAGATGA
>JAVXIV010000232.1:0-3358 GCA_036785645.1 Hungatella sp. | reverse complement strand
TTCGATGTGTGTAATCCCCACATTGGTAATCACCGCCATGGTAATCTGTGCGATTTTGGCAATTACCGTCAATTCTCCCGGTTCACTCATCCCCAGCTCAATGACCCCAATTTGATCCAACTCGGAAATCTCCGATAAGGTAATCGGCACACCTACTTGACTATTATGGTTGGCAGGTGTTTTATAGACATGATATTTAGCAGATAAAGCCGCTGCGATCATCTCTCGGGTCGTAGTTTTACCAACACTGCCGGTCACCCCAATGAGCGGCAGTGTGAAGCGTTTGCGATAATAGGAACCAATGGCCTGCAGTGCCTTCTGGGTATCCTCCACACGAATATAAGGCTTTTGGGAATCCATTTGATCCTGTTCACTGGTCAGAGTGGCTGCTGCCCCCTGTGCCAAAGCCTGATCAATGAAGCGATGTGCATCCACCTTTTCCCCAATCAGCGGCACAAACAGATCCGCTCCCTGCATTTTTCTGGAATCGATACTAATATGTGCAATGGGGGTATGAATATCTCCACAGAGCAGTCTGCCTCCGGTTGCCTCCAATAATTCTTTGATGGTTATATGTTCCATGTGATCCCCTTAATCTTCTAATGTGCTGACGATCTCTTCGATGACCCGACGATCGAGGAAGGGATAGCGGACACCTTCAATCTCTTGATAATCTTCGTGTCCTTTGCCAATGACTGCAATCATATCTCCCGGCTCTGCGTGCAGGATGCTATAGGCTATGGCTTCTCTGCGATCCGGGATCTCAAGATAGCTACCACCGGTTGGCTCGATGCTGCCCCGAATATCAGCAAGAATATCTTCTACTTTTTCGTAACGGGAATTGTCTGCGGTAAGAATGCTTAAATCTGCCATCATTCCTGCAATTTCTCCCATTGCATAACGACGGTCTTTGGAACGGTTTCCACCACAGCCAAATACACAGACCAAGCGTTTTGGATTGTAGTCCCGCAAGGTGCTCAGCAGACTTTCCATGCTGATGGCATTATGCGCATAATCGACGATCACGGTACAGCGAGCGGAAGTATACACAATCTCCATCCGTCCGTTGATACTTAAATGCTCCAAGGCATGAAGCGTTTTATCCTTGGGCAAATCTAAAAAGCTGCATACTGCTATGGCTGCTAAGGCATTGTAAACATTGAATTTACCCGGAATATTGACTTTGACATTCTGCTCATAACGACCGGAGACTTGAAACGCAAGTCCTACAAAGTCCGGATCACTGACATATTCGATATGTTCCGCTTCAAAATCAGCATTCTCACGAAGGCTGAAGTTATAGAGTTCACAGGTTGCCTGCCGGATGATTTCGTCATAGTCTTCCTCATCTTTGTTTACCAAACCGATCTTGCAGCGATCCAAAAGCTGCGATTTATAATAGAGGTATTCTTGAAAATCCTCATGTTCATCCGGACCTATATGATCATTGGAAATATTGGTAAAGATCCCATAATCAAACCGAATTCCATCGATTCGATGCATCTTGATTCCCTGAGAAGAAACTTCCATGATCATGTATTCACAGCCTTCTTCTACCATACGTGCAAAATATTCTTGCAGTTGATAGGACTCGGGGGTGGTATTCATCGTCGGATAGGTGGTATCGCCGATCACGGCTCCTGCGGTTCCAATGAGACCTACTTTTTTTCCTGCAGCCTCTAAAATCGCTTTTATCATATAAGTTGTCGTTGTTTTTCCTTTGGTTCCGGTAACACCGATGCTGATCATCTTCTTGACCGGATGATCGAATCTGGCAGCCGAAAGAAGTGCCAGAGCTTCTCTGGCATGAAGTACCGAGATCACCGTCACTCCTGCGGGCAGATCGGTTATCTCTTTTTCAATGACCAGTACGCGCACTCCTTGATTCACTACATCTGCAATAAAGTCATGAGAATCAATCTTCGTTCCCTTCATACAGACAAATACAACTCCGGGTTTTGCTTTTCTGGAATCATAAATAACATCCTCTACATCGATCTCTATTTCTCCTTGTATCAGCTTATATTCCAGTCCTGAAAGCCATTCTTTCAAGTTCATAGCATCCTCCTGCACTCTTTTTTAATATCGCTATTGATGACTAAAACAGTCCTACAATCATACCGGCTTCATTGACATCAATATTTTCCGCAGCCGGTTTCTTTGGAAGCCCCGGCATCGTCATGATGGCTCCGGTCAATACCACGACAAAACCCGCACCCGCTGACACATAGGCATCTCGCACTTGAACGGTGAATTCGGTCGGACGCCCCAGCTTATTGGGATCATCTGACAGAGAATATTGATTTTTCGCTACGCAGACCGGAAGATGACCAAATCCCATCTTCTCGATTTGAGCCAATGCTTTTTGTGCCGCAGGGGCATAAGAAACTCCCTCTGCACCATAGATCTCCGTTGCGATCGTATACACTTTGTCGGTTAGATGCATCTCGTCCGGATAGAGTGGTTTATAATGGCTCTCTTTGTGCTCTAAGGTGTCTAGTACCTTCCGTGCCAAAGCTTCTCCGCCGACACCCCCTTTGGACCAAACCTCAGAAAGTGCAAATTCACAGCCTTTTTCTTCACAAAACTGCTTGATATAGGCATATTCTGCTTCGGTATCGCTCGTAAAGGAGTTCAAGGTGACTACGACCGGCACCCCGAATTTATGAATATTTTCAATATGCTTTTCCAAATTCACAATCCCTTTTCTTAGGGCATCTAGATTTTCGGTAGCTAAATCTGCCTTGGCAACTCCGCCATTGTATTTCAGCGCGCGAACCGTGGCAACTAAAACCACCGCATCCGGCTTTAATCCGGCTTTCCGGCATTTGATATCCAGAAACTTTTCGGCACCCAAGTCGGCACCAAAACCGGCTTCGGTTACGACCACATCGGCAAGTTTTAAAGCTGTTTTTGTTGCCCGTACACTGTTACAGCCATGTGCAATATTGGCAAAAGGACCACCGTGAATCATGGCTCCGGTATGTTCGAGTGTCTGAATCAAGTTCGGTTTGATCGCTTCTTTCAATAAGGCTGCCATAGAACCAACTGCATGCAGATCCTGCGCCGTCACCGGTTCACCGGCATCGTTATACGCCACGATGATCTGTCCAAGCCGCGCTTTTAAATCCTGCATGTCATTGGATAGACATAAGATTGCCATGATTTCAGAAGCTACCGTGATGACAAAGTGATCCTCACGTACGACACCATCCGCTTTGGCACCCAATCCAACTACTACATTGCGAAGTACACGATCATTCATATCCAGACAGCGTTTCCAGAGAATCTGCCGCGTATCGATGTGTAGCTCAGTGCCCTGCTGAATCTGGGTATCCAACAAAGCCGCCAATAAATT
>JAVXIV010000231.1:0-3367 GCA_036785645.1 Hungatella sp. | reverse complement strand
AAGCTGATCGTCAGCTCTTTGAATTTCATCCCTACCGGTTTATACAGTAACTCCAACACGTCCATCCCCAGTTCCTCTTGAATCTTCTGATATGCTTGCTCCTCTAAGTCGGAATGAATTAAATTCCCTGCAGTATCTAAGTAGATGTTGGTTCCTTTTCCCTCTTTTTTTGTCACCCAATAATCCAAATTCCGCTTCCCACTCGCGCCGATCCCGGAAATTGCCAAAGTGATTCCCAATATCGCCACCAGAGTGATGGGTTTTAAGACGCGTTTGATGCGAATGATCTTCTTAGCCTCTCGCTGCTCGGCATTCAATCGAGCCAGTATTTTGTCAAATTCATCCGGTGGTGGTTGAAGCCTTGGATCATCCGGTTCAGCTGCTGCACGATCAAATTCAGCCTCCAACTGATCATCACGATAGCCGTATGCCGATTGAAGCTGTTTTTTTATATAATTGTCACATGCTTGATTGCGGTTTATTTTCTTCACAGGGCACCTCGTCTGATTCGTGGATGGCAATTTTAATCATTTGGTTTCTTGGGGTTGACATTTAGATCGGATTGTTTAGTATAATAAGTATCTTACTATGGGAGGCAGCTTTTATGAAAAAAATCATCTTAACCGGCGGAGGAACAGCCGGTCATGTTACCCCGAATTTAGCACTGATCCCTTCTTTGCTGAAATTAGGCTATGAGATTCACTATATTGGTTCTTATCAGGGCATCGAAAAAAAATTGATCGAAACTGCAGGAATTCCTTATGATGGGATTTCCTCCGGTAAACTGCGACGTTACTTTGATCTAAAGAATTTCTCGGATCCTATGCGTGTGGTAAAGGGCTACGGCGAAGCCTTACGGCTCATGAAACAATACAAACCGGATGTGGTTTTCTCCAAGGGCGGTTTTGTAGCCGTTCCGGTCGTTTTGGCTGCCAAGCATTATCGAATTCCCACCATTATCCACGAATCCGATATGACTCCGGGGCTTGCCAACAGGTTCTGCATCCCATCGGCTGCCAAGGTCTGCTGCAATTTCCCGGAAACGCTTGCCTATCTTCCGACTGAGAAAGCCGTTTTGACCGGTTCTCCCATCCGCGCAGAATTACTGCAGGGAGACCGTCTGTCGGGTCTTCAATATGCCCACCTGTCTGCCAACCGTCCGATACTGCTCGTCATCGGCGGCAGTTTGGGATCGGTCACCGTCAATCAAGCCGTCCGTCACCTGCTGCCTCGCCTGCTGCCTGATTTTCAAGTCGTGCATATCTGCGGCAAAGGCAATCTGGACGAAAACCTGATCCGTACCGATGACTATGTCCAATATGAGTATGTTGACGCACCGCTCAAACACTTATTTGCTGCTGCAGATCTGGTGATCTCCCGAGCAGGTGCCAACTCCATTTGCGAGATTCTGGCACTTCGCAAACCCAATATTCTGATTCCGCTGTCTGCTGCCGCCAGCCGCGGTGATCAGATTCTAAATGCTAATTCATTCGAAAAACAAGGCTTCAGCAAAGTCATCGAAGAAGAGTCCTTAGGTGATGATGTTCTCTATCAGGCAATTACAGAAACCTATCAAAATCGTGAGGATTACAAAAAACATATGGAGCAGAGTCCTCTGGGCAATGCGGTAGACACGGTGATTGAGCTATTGGAGCCCTATGCAAACTCTTAAGGGTTCTCCCGTTGTTCCAGCCACTCCCGCAGATATTTGCGCATCCTGCTCAGTCTCATCCGAAAAACCGTTGGCTTCAATTTGAGAATCTCACATACCTCCACCGGTGTGCGCTCTTCTATAAAATAGAGGAGCGCCATATCTTTCCAGTCATCCTTCAATCCTTGTAATTTTTGATAGATTTCCATACAAGCTTCATCTTCCAGTATATATTCCGCCGTATCCTTCGTCACGTGATCAGTCAGTGTCTCATATTCTTCTCCATACTGACCTGCATCCAAGCTTACGCTCTCATGGCGGCTATTTTTCCGATAGAAATCCACACTTTTATTCTTTGCAATTTTCATCAGAATTGCTTTCTGCTCTCTGGGTTCTAAATCCAAGGAATAAGAGCGAAAATAAGAGAAAAAAGTTTCCTGTATCACATCATCCAGGCAATCGTATGGTATTCCCATCTTCCGGGAAACCGTACGAAGCGGTCCTTGAAACTCCATATATATGGCTCGCTGCAAATCTTCTTGATTTTGCTGCATGGGGTTCTCCTAACCTTTATTCATACTGCTGTTTCACAGCTTCCACAATTTTGCCCATCTCACTTGCGCTAATCGTTCCGGGGTTCCAGGTCACCATGGAGGGCCCTCCTTCATAACGTGGAATGATATGTACATGAAAATGATTCACCGTCTGTCCGGCTGCTTCACCGTTATTTTGAACTAAGTTAAATCCGGAACAACCCAGTGCCTTTTTCATGGCTGCACCGATCTTACCCGCCAGAGGAAGTACCTTAGCCCCCACCGTCTCATCCAGATCACAGACATCCTGATAATGCTGCTTGGGAAGAATCAGTGCATGTCCTCTGGAAGCCGGTCCTTGATCTAAGATCACACAAAAATCCTCATCTTCATAAAGTGCTGCAGCCGGCACTTCTCCGTTGGCAATCCTACAAAAGATACAACTGTTCTTAGTCATCACACATTCTCCTTTTCATTCGATCAGATTCCATTCATTTCGAGTCTTCTTTGGTCTTCTGTATAGCAGAATCGCCATCAGTATGCCAAGCACCAATCCTGCCACATGAGCCACATTGTCAATACCGGTACTGGTAAAGCCAAAGTACAGCGACCACAATATCATAACCACCAATTGCCTGCCGCTTAGATCTTCCAATTGCCCATGGTTGATAAGCACCGCATAGAGCAGTCCCCCGATCACTCCAAAGATCGCACCGGATGCCCCTGCCGCCACCACGAGTTCTCCTTGCTTCCTGTGAAAAAGCAAGGATGCCACATTGGCTCCAATGCCACAAACCAAATAAAAGATCAGATACTTCCTATGTCCCAACGCGCGTTCCATGCGCTCTCCCATGATAAACAAAATCAACATATTGTTCATGATATGGTGAATTCCAAAATGCATAAATACAGAAGTTAATAGGCGGTAGTATTGTCCTTCCCCTAGAATCATGGGTTCAAACATCGCACCATGTTGAATCATAAATAAACTGTCTTCGCTAGATCCTACGGTCTCCAGATATAGAAAATAGGCTACGTTCATGGCAATTAACAGAATATTCACATACGCAGTTTCTCTGCCTTTTCTATCTCCCATTCATAGTCTCCTTTGCAAACGTATAGCTATTCTATCATATTAATTTTTATTTGTTAAGCCTTATGCGAAGCGAAAATGAAAATTTGC
>JAVXIV010000230.1:0-3382 GCA_036785645.1 Hungatella sp. | reverse complement strand
CGCCGGGTCGTAGATACCGTCCGCTCTCTTTCGCCAATTTTCGGTAAAAATGCAGTCCGTCCTCGCTACCGTCCAGTGCAAGCATGGGTTCAAAATCGCGTACCTCCGGCTGCAGTCCGCAGATCACCCGAGTCGGAATATACGGAGGATTGGAGACAATGAAATCATAACAGGAGGTCTCTTTCAGATCTTGATACAAATCACTCTGCAGACACCTTACGCGGTCCGCAGCCCCTAACCGCCTGGCATTGTCCTGTGCTACCAGCAAAGCGTCCGCGGAAATATCGGCTGCATCCACTTGTTCGTATCCGCCCAAAACTGCCAATGCGATCGCAATGCAGCCGGAACCGGTACACAGATCCAAGATGCGGATATGTTTCTCCGAATGTTCCTTTAGAATCAGCTCCACCAGATCTTCGGTATCCTGCCTCGGGATCAAAACCCGCTCATCTACTTGAAATTCCAGTCCCATAAAATTCTGGGTTCCCAAAATATATTGAAGTGGTATGCGTCGGCTGCGTTTTGCAACCATCTCGCGGTATACTGCCATGTCCAATGGTCGATCTAGCAGATCCCCGCGCTGCAGTAAAAAATCATTGGGGGTCAGTCCATACGCTTCCAGCAGCAGATATCTGGCATCCAGTTCCGCTTCTGCAATACCCGCCTGTTTTAGTTTGTCTGTTCCTTCAATGCACAACTGCTGTAGGGTCACTGCTTGGCTCTCTTTCCGGGAAATTCTCTTGTAGGTAAGCCTTCCAGTCAAATACGGCATTGACTGCGGCAATTGCGACCTCGATCATGCTGTCATCCGGCTCCTTGGTCGTCATGTTCTGCATCCACATACCGGGCTTACTGAGGATATCCACGATCCTTGAATCACTTCTGCCTGCCAAACGCAAAAACTCATAGGATATGCCTGCAATCACAGGGATCAGAATGATACGGCTCGCGATTTTGAGCCAGATGGTATCTACGCGAATCACCATAAAAAACAAAATACTGATCAGCATCACGATGATCAAGAAGCTGGTTCCACAGCGTTTATGCTGTTTGGAGCTATTTCGTACGTGCTCTACGGTCAGATCCATGCCGTGTTCAATGCAATTGATACATTTATGTTCTGCCCCATGATACATGAAGGTTCGTTTGATATCCTCCATCTGCGAAATCAGCTTGATATAACCGATGAAGATGGCGATCCGAATCACACCTTCCATCAGAGCCATCGTCGTATCAGATGGAATCACGCTGCGAAGCAAGTGACTCAACAGCAGCGGCAATACCATGAAGATCCCAACTGCCATCACCACTGAAAATACCATCACCGCTGCCATCAGAAACTTCTCTAGCTTCTCTCCAAATATCCGATTAAGGAACAGTTCTGCCTTGCCGGGTTCTGAGTCTTCGTCATCTTCAAAAAATCCGGCAGAATAGGTGAGGGTCTTCATCCCCAATATCATGGAATCGGCAAAGCTAAAGATCCCTCTCACAAATGGCAGAGCGAAGAACTTCACCCTCTCACTCATACTCACATAGGTGCCTTGTTCTATAGCAATCTCCCCATCCGGCTTGCGGACTGCGGTTGCATAATCGTCCCTATTTTTCATCATAATTCCTTCAATGACGGCCTGACCGCCGATCCCGGAATATTTCATCGCACTACCGCCTTTCTGGTTGCTCAAGTGGAAAACCAATGAAAAAAATAGGTTGAGCTAAAGTGTTTCCACTAAATCTCAACCTTCTCTTTGCACATACTTCTGATTATTCAGCAGCGTTCACGCCGTATTTACGATTAAACTTATCAATACGTCCACGAGCGGATGCAGCTTTCTGCTGGCCTGTGTAGAATGAATGACATTTAGAACAAACTTCTACGTGGATATCTTCCTTGGTAGAACCTGTTACGAATTCATTGCCGCAGTTGCAGACAACCTTCGCCTGATAGTATGCCGGATGGATTCCTTCTCTCATGATGATCACCTCTCAAATCTTATTTTCTATTCAATTGTGATATAATATCACTTTTTGTCTTTTAAACAGCTTGTATAGTATAGCATAGAATATTTTTGAATGCAAGTATATTTCTCAATTCTATCGGAATTATATTGAAAGTTTAAAAAAATCGAATCTTTTTGGACATTTCCACAAATTCACGGTTGTTCCTCGTCTTGGAAAAGAGATCCAGAATCTTCTCCACGGCATCCTCTGCCTTCAAGCTGTTCGTCGCCTTGCGTATCACATCTACAGCTTCTTTCTCCACCGGGGTCAGAAGCAGGTGGTCATTGCGGGTACCGGATTTCAAGATGTCAATCGCCGGGAAGATCCGCTTCTCTGACAATTTGCGATCCAAAACCAGTTCCATATTGCCGGTTCCCTTGAATTCCTCGTAAACTACATCGTCCATACGGCTTCCGGTCTCCACCAGTGCCGTTGCCAGAATCGTCAGGCTTCCGCCTTCTCGCATGTTTCTGGCCGCACCAAAGAAGCGTTTTGGCATATGCAGAGCTGCGGGATCCAAACCACCGGAGAGTGTTCTTCCGCTGGGTGCTACCGTCAGGTTATAGGCGCGTGCCAGTCGTGTGATACTGTCGAGCAGAATGATCACGTCCCGACCATGTTCCACCAAACGTTTTGCTCGCTCGATCACCATCTCAGAGACACGTTTATGACGCTCCGGCAATTCATCAAAGGTAGAGTAAATCACCTCCACGTTGGGCCCGGTAATCGCTTCCTTGATATCGGTCACTTCCTCGGGGCGCTCATCAATCAGCAAAATCATCACATGCATATCCGGATGATTGGCAGTAACTGCCTGCGCTACCTGTTTGAGCAAGGTTGTTTTACCCGCCTTGGGCGGTGACACGATCATACCACGCTGTCCCTTGCCAATAGGAGAGAGAAGATCTACCACTCGCATCGCTGTGGTTGCACTGCCTCCGTTTGTCTCCATATGCAGTCTGGAATTTGGAAAGATCGGTGTCAGATCTTCAAAGTTGGGTCTGTGTTCCGCAACCGACGGTGAATAACCATTGATGGTCTTTACAAAGAGCAATGCCGCAAACTTCTCACTCGCAGTCTTCACTCTTCGATTTCCCTGAATGATGTCACCGGTTTTCATATTGAAGCGGCGAATCTGGGATGGCGCCACATATACGTCATTCTCCCCCGGAAGAAAGTTCTCACACCGGATAAATCCGAATCCATCTGCCATCACTTCTAAAATTCCACTTGCTTCCTGACCGCTTTCCACCTCGGGTACATCCGGGTCAGACACTCGGTTTTCCGAAACAACCGGAGCCGTCTGCGTGCTTCGCGTCACGGAAACAACGGGAGCCGTCTGCGTGCTTCGCGTCACGGACACGACCGGGGCTGTCTGTGTGCT
>JAVXIV010000229.1:0-3390 GCA_036785645.1 Hungatella sp. | reverse complement strand
TTCCGCCTGACAGCTGGAAGTTTATCAATGGAAATTGGTATTATATGAAGAATTATCGGAAGCAGACCGGCTGGGTGCAGGTGAAGAATCATTGGTATTATTTGGATTCCAATGGCAGAATGCTGCACGATGCGGCAGTGGAGATCGATGGAGTTTCCTACACCTTTGGTTCGGACGGAACAATAACGGAATGATGGTGCTACTGGCAGAACGCTACTTTTTGTATCAAGTATCAGTTCGCCATTTGTTCGCAGTATGCAGCCAAGCATGCTGCGGCAGACGGAAGGCAGATAGAAATTGTGATTAATTTTGGAAGTGGAATAACCGTTGCATCAGAAGATGCAACGGTTATTGCTTGTCTACATACCCAAAATCGTCCAGGGTATCCTTGCATAAAGACGGCGATGTAATCCTTGATTTTGAAACATATCAAAGTTTCTTAGATGGATGATTCTCTGAACTTTTCGGATACCGTCTTTGCAAGTGCAAAATCATTATCCTTTAGAGCCAACTCAATCTTTAATTCAGCTGTTTTTTTCTTTTCTTCCATTTCCAAATAGTTTTTGTCAAAATAACGGGAATAGATCATCTTTCTAAATTTTCGAATACTCATTTTTCGGATCGTTTTATCCTCAATTATTAAGACATAGTCCATGCAATTGGCTATAAAATAAAAATCGTGAGAGCTCATGAGGATTGCCCCGGTATAATTTTTAAGGGCCTCTTCAAGGGCTACTTGCGAATAAGTGTCTAAATGACTGGTGGGTTCATCCAAAAGCAGCATATTGGCTTTGCAGGCAGAAACCTTAGCAACCTGAAGCATACTTTTTTCTCCACCGGATAAAGAACTGATTTTCTGGTTTAGGATTTTCTCATCAAAACCATAGTCGGAAACATAAGATATGATCTCATCGTAGGTTCGGAATCCAAGGGAAAAGAATTCTTCCATGATCGTATTCGATTCATCCAGCATTTCGCCCTGAATCTGTGAAATATAGGCAGTGTGAATGTTTTCACTGAATTTAATAGAAGCATGGTCATTCTTGAAGATTTCCCGGAGCAAGGTTGTCTTACCGATTCCATTTGCACCGATGAGTGCTGCTTTGTCGGTAGATCCGATTTCAAAACTGACATGTTCCAAAAGGATATCTTCAAAACTGACACTGTAATCGTTAACGGTCAATGCAATATTTTCAGGAAGCGCACAATCGGCAGTAAAACAGATATTAGGCTGCTTAATGGATAGAAACGGCGGTTTAATCCTGCGAGCCTCTAATCGTTCCTGAATTTTTACTCGGGCATTGAGTGACTTACCACGGGCAGCTTCCGCGTTGCAGGATGCAGTGGCTCTTAGTCTGTCAATTAAAATAGCATTTCTTTTAATTTCTTCTGCATCGGCATTCGCTAATTCTTGTAATTCTATCTTACTTTCCAATAAGGAGAAGTTATAGTCGGCGTATCCCCCATCAAATTCCTGTAATTCCTTGTTTTCAAGGTGAATGATTTTATCAAAACAATGGTTCAGCAGATAACGGTTATGTGTAATAACCAAAAGTGTTCCCTTATGTGAATTCAACAGGTTCCTGAGAGCATTAATATTCTCAAAATCCAAAAATACGTCCGGTTCATCCATGATCATCAGATCCGGCCTATGCAGCATCTGCTTAATCACCTGAATTAGTTTAAATTCTCCGCCGCTGACTTCAGAAATTAACTGATTTCTATGCTCGGTCAGGTTGGCCAGATTCAGCTTTTTATGAATGATACTTTCAAAATCATCACCGCCAAGTGCCTGAAGGGCATCTAAAGTTTGTTGGTACTGCTCCAGCAGCGGATCAAGCTCAGACGCAGTTTCCATGGCGGTACAGATCGATGCCAGTTCTCCTGACAGAGCAAGGAATTCTTCGGCAATGTACTCGAATACGGTCAAGTCTTTGCATGCTTCCGGATCGGAGAACTGGCTTACATATCCGATCTTACAGCCGGCGTCAATCTCGATCTTTCCATCGAACAAATAGTTGTCCGGATTCATGATGAGATCCGTCAATGTACTTTTCCCACTGCCATTTGTACCGATAAAAGCACAATGTTGACCTTCTTCTAATGTAAATGAAATCTTATTATACAAATCCTTTTCTGGGAATGAGTAGGATAAGTTCTGAACTTTTATCATATGATTACCTCTCGATTTACTGGTGGTAGAATAACACAGTTCATATAGAATATCAATGATTTTATATTGAAACCAATAGAAAATCGGTCTGTCACACCAATGTATAGGCCTGTGCATATATTGTTAGTAAGCCGGTGAAGGACAAACAGGAACGGTCTTTTTCCGGACTTAAAAAAATAAAATTTTGGAGGTTATTTTATGGGAATGCCTATTATTAAACCCGGAACGATTACACGGGGAGAAGCGGTCGGTGACATCATCGAATCCGTAGCGATAGAGGAAGCTGCTTTTGCACACATTCTGAATGCGGAAAGCGAAAAGCTGATGGCAGTTGTAAACAATAGCGGCGCATCCGCAGAACAGCTTTTGGCAGTGAACAAATCGGTGAAAAATGCAATTAGTGCCATCTCCAGATTGGAAATGCAATTACAGGCAAAGTTGGAATTGTTTGACAATACAATTTGTCAGTAGTTTTACAAAAATATAAAAAATAAGTAAAGGAGAAATGAATATGTCATTTTCTTATGCAAATGCCGGCTCCGGTCCCAGTGCGGGCGGAATTGGCTGGTTCAATTTTGGTAACCTTACGATAAATCCGGGGGATGTTTTAACCGGTCTGACCGGTACTTTAAATGACGGGAGTACCGTCACCTTCGATATCAAATCATTGCCCACATCATTTGTCCCATTTACAGCCGTTTCAATTCCGGTACAGTACGCCTACTTTGGCTCAGCCGGATATACAGGAATATTGGGTAATGCAGCATTAAAAACACCGCTGCTTTCAGCTTATAATACAGCCAGTACTCTGGTGCTAAGCAATATTGTGGTAAAAGATCCCAATGGAAATCCTGTAGTGAACTATACCGCAGTGGTTGCCGATGCAGAGAGTACCAATGCATTTCCACAGTATACCGAATATTTGAAATTTAATACCACCGGAGGTGCCTGGAATCTTTTAGATACTCTAGGCGGTAATCCACCGATTCTTACGGGTGTAGGTACTAATACAGTGACAATTACCGGTACCAACCAGTCGGCCAGTCAGGCAGCCTATGTACTCACAAGCCAGTCTCCCGGCACATTGACCTTGGATGTATATGGACGAGAGGCAATTGCCGTTGGTTTTGCAGTCACCAAGATAACCGTATGTAAAAATATTGGCGACCGCATCAACTCGGCGGATCAGTTCGTTCTGGATATAGCGGGAAATCCCA
>JAVXIV010000228.1:0-3411 GCA_036785645.1 Hungatella sp. | reverse complement strand
CCCCGATGAATTAATTGTGCCGACTTTTGATATTGCCGTGATACTTGGCAACGTACTTGATAATGCCTTGGAAGCTGTGGTCAGAACCTCTAATCGTTGGATTGATATTAAAATAAAATATACAAAAGGGCGACTAATAGTCGAAGTGAACAATTCCTATGATGGAATTGTTAAGAAACATATGGATCGTTATCTTTCATGCAAAGAGGATTCCAAAAATCATGGAATGGGGATAAAAAGCATTCAAACTGTATTGCAAAAGTATGACGGTATTATGCAGATAACCCATGATGAAAAGAAATTTAAAGTCAAACTGTTGATGTATTTATGACAGTAGAGTTAGGAGAAACCGATGGAGTATTTAGCAAATAAGTTAACGAATCAACTTGCCAAGTGGCAAGTCGTAAAGGAAGAAGATAAAGAGTTGTATGCTTACGGATTTTGGCAAGGGGCTGTTTTTGTATTTAATCTTATCACAGTCATAGCAGTTGGATTATTTTTCAATATGTTGTGGCAGAGCCTCGTTTTTATGGCGGCATACGGATTGCTACGACCGATGGCGGGCGGCTACCATGCAAGGACGCAGCAAAGCTGTTACATACTTTCTATTGCACTGATTGTAAGTGTTCTTGCCATCTTAAAGTGGGTTTCATGGAGTGTACTACCATGCCAAATAATTCTTGCGGTATCTGTGGGGATTATTTTTATGTTGGCTCCTGTTGAAGATCAGAATAAGTCGTTAGATGAAATAGAACAGAACGTTTATAAAAAACGTTCTCGTATCATTGCACGATTCCTCTTTCTCATAGCGATTCTGTTTATTGCAATAGATCAAACACAAATTGCCTACTGCATTTCCATTTCCGTTGTAGCTTCCGCAATTATGTTAATTTTTGGGAAATACAACAACCGTAAATAACAATTGGTAATAACGTTTTTAGCCGGGTGCAAATGCACCCGGTATTTTTTACTAGGTTGTCTTTCCATGGGTTCAATGGTATACTTAGAAAGTTACAAAATTAAATCGTAACTGTTCAGAGGGGGCATATTCTTGCACGTTCTTCGAACGTACAAGAATCATCGGAGATTCCTCCGATGTGAAAATAGTTGTAAAAAGCCGCTTACAAGCAAGCTTGACGCTGCTTTCCACAGCTATTTTTCCGCCCTCTGAATAGTTACATTAAATCAATGGAGAATTACATGTCAAAATCTTTATACATAGCAGAGAAACCAAGTGTGGCACAGGAGTTTGCCAATGCACTGAAAGTAAGCGGACGGCGAGGGGATGGTTTTATTGAATCAGAGACGTCGGTGGTTACTTGGTGCGTAGGCCATCTGGTTACCATGAGCTATCCGGAAGTTTATGATTTAAAATATAAGCGCTGGAGTTTGGAAACCTTGCCATTTTTACCGAAAGAATTCAAATATCAGGTGATTGATGGTGTGGCAAAGCAGTTTAAAATCGTCTGTGGGTTATTAAATCGGGAAGATGTGGATACCATCTACATTTGTACGGACTCCGGGCGCGAGGGGGAATATATTTACCGTTTGGTGGACCAGATGGCAGGTGTCCATGATAAGATCCGCAAACGCGTATGGATCGACTCTCAGACAGAAGAAGAGATTCTGCGTGGAATTCGAGAGGCCAAGGATTGGAGCGCATATGACAATTTGTCTGCATCTGCCTATCTTCGTGCCAAAGAAGATTATTTGATGGGGATCAATTTTTCCAGAGTGTTGACTCTAAAATACGGTCAGACGATTTCCAATTATCTAAAGACGGATCGCACGGTGCTGTCAGTTGGCCGCGTGATGACCTGTGTTCTTGGGATGGTGGTGCGCAGAGAACGGGAGGTACGCGATTTCATAAAAACTCCCTTTTACCGATTGCTTGGCAATTTTGATTCTCAGGGAATGAATTTTGATGGAGAATGGAGAAGTGTCACCGGATCTCGGTATTTTCAATCGCCCTTTCTTTATAAAGAAAATGGATTTAAAGAACGTAAATATGCAGAAGAGCTACGTACCGCACTGTCTGAAACGCAACCGATGCAGGCATTGATTGCTGCAATTGACAAAAAAAAGGAAACCAAGAATCCCCCCTTATTGTACAACTTAGCAGAACTGCAAAATGACTGTTCCAAGATGTTTAAGATCAGTCCGGATGAAACCCTGAAAGTGGTACAGGAGCTTTATGAGAAAAAACTGGTCACTTATCCCCGAACGGATGCCAGAGTTTTATCCACTGCAGTAGCCAAAGAAATTCATAAAAATATCGCTGGACTCAAAAATCTGGGATCTCTCTCGGCTTTTGCTGCAGAAATTTTGGAATCCGGTTCCTACAAGGGGATCGCCAAGACCCGATATGTCAATGATAAACAGATTACCGATCACTATGCCATCGTTCCAACGGGTCAGGGACTTGGAACACTCAAAAGCTTGTCCGCACTGTCTATGAAGATCTATGAAGTTTTATGCAGACGTTTCTTAAGTATTTTCTATCCGGCCGCTATCTATCAAAAATATACGGTAGAAATGATGATGGGAACGGAGCATTTCTTCTCCGGTTTTCGTGTTTTGGTGGAACCCGGTTATTTAAAAGTTGCAGAAGTATCGGATAAGGACGATGCGGACACTTCTCAAAATAATATGGACAATCCGGAATTCATCCGTATGTTGGGTGCCTTAAAAAAGGGAAGCAAGCTAGATGTCAATACATTGACCATCAAAGAAGGGGAGACTTCCCCTCCGAAACGCTATACTTCCGGAGCGATGATTCTGGCGATGGAGAGTGCAGGACAATTGATTGAGGACGAGGAACTTCGGGCACAGATCAAGGGAAGCGGAATCGGTACCAGTGCCACCAGAGCTGAAATCCTAAAAAAACTGGTGCATATCAAGTATCTGGCACTGAATGGCAAGACCCAGATCATTATGCCGACTTTGTTGGGTGAGATGATTTTTGATGTGGTGAATGCCTCAATTCGTCAGCTTTTAAATCCGGATTTAACCGCGAGTTGGGAGAAGGGTCTGACTTATGTAGCCGAAGGCAGTATCACCCCGGATGAATATATGGAAAAACTGGAAAATTTTGTATCAGGACGTACCCATGGGGTACAAAACCTGAACAACCAATATCAATTGCGCAGTGTTTTTGATCTGGCAGCGGGTAATTATAAGAAAACAAAATAGGAGAGTAAGCCGATGAAGAAAGAACAGATGACGATTAAAAAATTATACGATACCAAGCATAGCATCGCAGGACGCCTGATGGAGCGCTATACGTATCCATGGGAAATACTTCCGCATATTGGGGAGATGATCGAGGCGATCAGTGGGATGCTGCCGGAGAACGATTATAATAAAGTAGGGAAATCTATTTGGATTCATAAATCTGTCAAGATGCCGCCT
>JAVXIV010000227.1:0-3413 GCA_036785645.1 Hungatella sp. | reverse complement strand
GTCTACCAAAATAATGTCATAGACCCTTTCCTGTTCCCACTTTTCTCTCACAACCTCCACTGCCCGGGCACCGGAAGCCACATACTCTGCCTCCAAATGCATATCCTGCAGAATTTCCTGCGTATGCTGGCAGATAAGAATGTCATCATCCACAATCAAGGCTTTGAGATTTTCCAAATGCAGGGTAGATTTCCATTGTGTGAGCTGCTTGCTATTTTCCAAAACACCCAGCTTCACTGTCACCACAAATTCACTGCCCACCCCTTCGATGCTGTTGACGTCAATTTTCCCGCCCATCAGATCCATTAAGTTTCTACAGATCGCCAGTCCAAGCCCGGTGCCCGAATAGGGTGTGGTAGAACCACCGCGCTGCTGCTCAAAGGGTTCAAACAGCTTGGGCAGAAACTCCTCACTGATACCGATGCCCGTATCATTTACGGTAAACTTCATGACGGCTTCGCCGTGACTGATTTTGTCCTGCTGCACTACAAACTGCACCTTGCCCCCCACGGGTGTAAATTTAATGGCATTGGCAATGATGTTGACCAGCACTTGCTGCAGCTTCATGGCATCGCCAAGATAGCTATCCTCGGTAAAGCTAGTTAAGATGGTCTCGTACTCCACTCCTTTTTGCTCTGCCTGTGCATGGCACATCCCATTAATACCGCCTATAAATTCCTCGAAAGGAATTTCTTCCCGCCGAATCAGTACCTTGCCGCTTTCGATTCTGGACATATCCAAAATGTCATTGATAAGAGACAGTAAAAAGCGTGCGGAAATACCCACTTTCGAGAGGTATTCGGATACCTGCTCCGGATCGTTCACACAATTTGCCGCCAAAGTAGACATCCCAATGATGGTATTCATCGGAGTTCGAATCTCATGACTCATACGAGAAAGAAATTCCGATTTGGCGGTATTCGCCTGCTGTGCAGCCAGCAATGCATCCCGCAAAGCCTCACTTTTCTGCCGCTCCTCATTATAAATATCCGTGATATCTGTTCTGCTTAGGATGATTTTCTTGTGCGACGAATCCAGATAGGAAAACTGCATTTTTTTTCGCCCGATCCTGCCATCTGCTTCTTTTACGCGACAATAGGTCGTGTAAACACTCTGTTTCTCCAGCTCTGCAAATACATTGTCATAAGACATATCATGAATATTTTGTTCAATATCCTCCTCCACCAAAAACTTTCGCGCATAGGCTTCCACCTCCATCGCATAACCGGAGGAATAGAGCGGAGGAAGGGAGGTTCTGGCATCGGTCTGGGCAAACAAGGTATAGGCATCTGTTTCGCTGTTGAGCAATGCCAGATAGTCATAATCCATATTCACCACGGCATTCACAAGATCTTGTGTCGTCTTTTTTTGGTCAATATCAATCGCATAGATATACGCCTCGATATCTCCGGTGTGCGGGTTGAGGAACATATCGATTTCCACTTTAATCCAAAGCACCTTATCTTCCCAAAAGCGCATATAACTTTCTTGGTAAAGGCTCGTTTGTCCCTCTTGGTAAGCATTGAGCAGGCTCTCTCGGTTGAATCGTGCTTGATATACGGCTAGATCTTTTTCATCCACATGAGCCGCATATTCACGAACAAAAAAATCATCCACCGTTCCATTCCCTTGGAATGTCAAAATGATCGGATTGTCACTTTGGCCATCCTCGCAGATATTTTGCGTTAAATTCAGTTTGAAGGATCCCAGTACGTCCTGGTTGTGTACCTTTCTCCATTCGATTTCTTCTTTGTAACGAGTTTCCAGACGAGTCCGCTCCGTGATATCCTTAGCGGTTCCGATTGCCTTAACCGGCTTTCCTTCCCCGTCATACAGGGTCGTATAGCAAATTTCATACCACCACACAGAATCACTGCCTTCGTTGTGCCAGCGGCTGACACTGCTGGCTTCCGGTTCCCCTGCATAAATCCGGTCAAACATGTCATACATGGCCGGCACGTCCTCCGGATACATCGCACTGCCCGGCTGCGCAAACACCTCCGGTACATTGTGAATGATGCGGATGCCTTCGAACGCTTTGATATGAGTCGCATTGTTGAAGTCATATATCATTTTTCCCGCAAGATCAAACAGCCACATGGTCACCCCACACTGTTTGATCGCTCTGGCATAATTCTCCGTAATAGATAATTTCTCGCCTTCTGAATTATTCATCTTCATGGTTCCCTGCTCCCTCCAAATGAAACTCCATATACTCCTTGTACTTTTGCAGTTCGGTATCAATTGCCTTTCGCATCGTAATATCGGTGAGTTCTACGATCAGAATATGTTTATTGCCAACCGTAGAAATATAGCGGAGCTTTGCCCCAATCCACAATGGGGTTCCGTTGGTTCGTCGGCGCATATATTCACATTCGCCCGGTTCTAACGTCTGAACACAGAGGTGAAATGCCCGCAGCAAAGTGGCTTGGTAGGCCTCATCCAACATGTCCAATATATTGGCGGACTTAGTCATCACATCGCCATGTCCCACCAGCGCATAATAAGCCTCATTCACGCGCACCAGTTCAATCTTGTCAGCATAGTATTCGCAGATCACTGCCGCTTGTAAATGGTTATGAAACAAGCTTTTCATCTCTTCATTCTGGGAAAATAAATCGTCATAACAATAGCTGTCATATTTTTGATCAATCTGCATCTGCAGGTCCAAAGAAAAATTAATACAGAGCTGCTCATAGTCTGAAATCTGCATAGGACGTGCATAGTAATAACCCTGCACGTAATCGCAGCCCACACTCCTTAAAAAATCCACCTGCTCCACGGTTTCGGCACCCTCGGCAACCACCGGGATATTCAGCCACTTCGCCATTCGGATGACCGATGCAATGATATTCTCACCGCGGCCCGCAAATTCACTGGCAGACAAAAATCGCATATCAATTTTCAAAATATCAATCATAATATCCTTTAACAGAGAAAGCGAGGAGTAACCACTGCCAAAATCATCCATCAGGATGATAAAACCATGACTTTGTAATTGAGCCATGGTCTTCTTCATAGCAGCCGGATTATCCGTGTAAGCACTTTCGGTCAATTCCAAATTCAGTAATCCCGGTTCCAGCTGATAACGCCCCAGCAGTTCCATCAGCATCTCCACCAAGTTGGGATTGTAGATATTGACCCGGGAGACATTCACCGAAATCGGATAGGGACGGATCCCCTGTGCGACCCAGTTATGCAGACACTTACACGCCTGCTCCCATACATAATAGTCCAGCTTGGTAATAAAACCATTGCGTTCAAACACCGGAATAAACTCACCCGGAGAGAGCATCCCTTTTTGAGGATGCATCCACCTCACAAGTGCTTCTGCACCGCAGGGCAAATTGGTGTGAATATTGTATTTGGGCTGCAGATAAATCTCAAACTGCCCATGTTCTAGGGCAAAGTTC
>JAVXIV010000226.1:0-3439 GCA_036785645.1 Hungatella sp. | reverse complement strand
TTGACCCTGTCTGACTGATTCTTAGCTGCCACTCCAACACAGTCCAAATTGATACTGCCTGCCAATACCTTTCCATGATTATGATCGGTATGGTTGCCACTGATCTCCGTACGTCCCGGAGAGCTGAATAAGAGCACATCCTCTCGTTTAAATTCTTGATAGAAGCTGTCCACAGTATTCTGATAACGTTTTATGTTGCTTTCTACCGCATCTTCTCCATATAATTTCACCATCAGCTGTTTTGCAGGTTCGCCTTCAAGCAGCTGCATTGTCTCCTTGATATTCATATCCTCTTCTCCTTTTTTCTTGATTCCGAACCGTTTCCGGTTAAAGATTGACTGGTTTTTGTCATTATTTTCAGTATAAAAAGACTATCTCACGATCAAATATCGTAAAATAGTCTCTATAGATCCTGTCATTACAGAGATAAGATGATTCCGCCATCACTGGCATATACCGTAGCCACACCCGCCGTCTCCGTGATCACCACTTCCCGAAAGGGTGCAAGCCGCTCCATCTCTTCCTTCACCAGTTGGGCTCTCTCCGGGTTATTGCAATGTGCGATCACCACGCGGCGGTTCTGTGAATCGGTAGTTTCTTTTACTGCCAAAGCACACATCGTGCTCAAGGCCTTATTGATTCCACGTGCCTGATCGAACTTGACGATAACCCCCTGCTGGGCTCCCATCACCGGCTTGATATTCAATGCCGTTGCAAAAAATGCCTGCAATCCGGTCAAGCGACCGTTCTTACGAAGGGCGTCCAACGATTCCACCACAAAATAAGCTTTCATCTCCTGTGCTTTATAATGCTCTGCCCTCTTTGCAATCTCATCAAACGGAAGTCCCGCTTCACACAGATCCCGAATATGGAGGGCGATATTCAGTTCTCCGGAAGAAGCCGACCACGAATCAATCACGGCAATATTCTTAGGGCCATGTTCTTCTTCGTATAGGGTCTTTCCCAGAACTGCACTGTTATAAGTACCGCTCAAATGACTGGAGAGTGTCAATACAAAAATATCTTCTGCCTCGCACTCATAAGCTTCTTTAAAGCGCTCCGGAGAAGGGCAAGCCGTCTTCGGACAATTGGGACTGGATTTCACCAATTGCAGAAATCTTTTCCGGTCAAAAGTCTCATCATCTATCACCTGTACATCATCTACCTGTAAGGTCAAAGGGATCATTTGAAAATGCGGATCCTTTTTTAGTTCTTCTGTCAAATCTAAACAACTGTCACCAATAATCTTGTAACTCATAATTCCCTCCTAACACTAATCACCATCATATGTAGTTTTGATTACTATATACGATTATATAGCACCATGGTAGGGAAAGTCAATGATTTTTGCTTATTTTTCAAGCATCAGCATCATAATATCATTGCTTCTTGTAAGGAACTGTGTCATCCGCTCCGGCGACAGACTTCCGTGGCTCAACAATGCCATATCGTAAAGTTGTTCACAAATCTTGCCGGTTTGTTCTCCGTCTTCATGCTCCAGTACATACTTCACCAAAGAGTTGTTGGCATTGAGAACCAGAGTTTCACCGGCACCGCCAAACATACTCGGATCCATCCCATACATATTGTACATCTTCATCATATCCTGCATCCGACGGCTCTCTTCGGAAATGGTAATCATCGAGGAAATATTTTCATTTTTCAGTTTTTCCACCTTGATTTCCAGTTTCTCATGGTTCAGTGCCTTCTTAAAGGCCGCCGTCAGCTTCTCGGTATCTTCCTTAAATGCCTCTGCGTGCTCCTCGGCTACCTCTTCCTTAAATACATCATTTAAGTCTGCATCAATGCGCAGAAACTTTATGCCTTCATTCTTTTGCTCCAATTGGCCAATAAAAGCACTGTCAATATTGTGTCCCAGCATAACTGCATCTAATCCTGCTTCACGGAACATATTGATATACTGGCTCTGTGCCTTCACATCCGTCACATAGAACACGGTATTTTCATGTTTTTCTTTATTCTCATCCAAGCAATCTTGCAGTGTCAAATATTTGCTATCCAAATTCTTAAATAAGATATAGTCTTTGATCTTCTCTTCGAATTTTTCGTCTTTTAAACATCCGAATTTGATGAAAGGACTGATATCATCCCAATATTTCTCATAGCTTTCACGCTCGGTCTTACACATACCGGATAATTTATCGGCTACTTTCTTTGTGATGTAATCTGAAATCTTCTTGACAAAGCCATCATTTTGGAGTGCACTTCTGGATACGTTAAGCGGCAGATCCGGACAATCAATCACACCCTTTAACAGCATCAAAAATTCCGGAATTACTTCCTTGATATTGTCTGCGATAAAGACCTGATTATTATAAAGCTTAATGGTGCCCTCCAGACTGTCATACTCGGTATTGATCTTCGGAAAATACAAAATTCCTTTTAAATTAAATGGATAATCCATATTCAAATGAATCCAGAATAGAGGTTCCTTGTAGTCTGCAAAAACCTTCCGATAAAAGGTCTTATATTCTTCCTCAGTACAATCATTGGGATGTTTATTCCATAATGGATTCACATCATTTAATGCAGCCGGACGTTTTAAAATCTTGTATTTTTCAGTAGCCGGAGAGATCTCAACGACTTCCTTCTCGCCATTTTCTCCTTCTTTTTCTTCCGTCTTGGCTTCTTCTACCACAGTTTCAATGACCGTATCTTTCTCAGTCAACTCCTCTTTTTCGATCGTCTCATACTGTGGTTCTGCGGTCTCATTCTCCAAAAAGATTGGGGTTGGCATAAATGCACAGTACTTCTCAATCACTTCTCTGCCACGATATTCATTGGCAAATTCCACACTGTCTTCATTCAAATATAGGGTGATCGTTGTACCGAAATCAGTCTTCTCGCCTTCTCCCATCTCAAATTCCGTGCCGCCTTCTGATTCCCAATGCACCGGCCTAGCATCTTCCTGATAGGATAATGTATCAATGGTCACACGATCTGCCACCATAAATGCGGAATAAAATCCCAAGCCAAAATGACCGATGATCTGATCTTCATTGGCTTTGTCCTTATATTTCTCCAAGAAATCCTGTGCTCCGGAGAATGCGATCTGGTTGATGTATTCTTCCACTTCACTCTCCGTCATACCGATTCCGTTATCGGTAAAGGAGATCGTCTTGTCCGTAGGATTGACCCGTACCATGATCTTGTATTCCAAGTCCTCCGGTTTTGCAAATTCTCCCATCACTTCCAATTTCTTTAATTTCGTAATGGCATCACAACCATTGGAGATCAACTCTCTATAAAAAATGTCGTGATCAGAATACAACCACTTTTTGATAACCGGAAATATGTTTTCACTGCTAATTGATAAACTGCCTGTTTTTCTTTCCATCGTTTCCTACTCCTCGCTGAATTTTGTTTTTTTTACATATTGTAACTGTTCAGAGGGGGCATATTCTTGCACGTTCTTCGA
>JAVXIV010000225.1:0-3452 GCA_036785645.1 Hungatella sp. | reverse complement strand
GGGTTCTCTACGGCTTTGCCGAGGTCGCCGAGGATGGCAGCGAATACTGGGCCATGCTCGCCAAGGATTTTACTGCACTTTCCGCATTCTCCTTTATGCTGTTCAACCTCCTCTGTGCACCTTGTTTTGCTGCCATGGGTGCAATCAAACGTGAGATGAACAGTGCAAAGTGGACCTGGTTTGCCATCGCTTATCTCTGCGTATTTGCCTACACGGTGTCCTTGATTGTCTATCAGCTGGGGTTGCTGTTTGCGGGTGGTGGATTCACGGGTCTGACAGCTGCTGCGCTACTGCTGTTGGCCGGATTTCTTTATTTACTTTTGCGCAAAAACCAATATGAGGGTGAGATCCTGCTTGAAAAGAAAGGAAAGTCCCATTGCGGCTGCAACTGTGCAAACTGTAAAAGAGCCGGAAAGCTATAGCTACAGCAATGTCGAGAATACTGCCTTTTGAATATTGTCCATTGCGATACGCTGCCGGAGTTGGGTCGTGATGTCTTGCAAATTTTGCGCATCATCATTTGCGCTGCTCATTGTTGCTAAATCCTCATTGATCATATTCAAATTGAGACTCAGGGTATCCACCGTTCTTGCAAGGTTGCGCATAATCCCAATCGCATTTTGCGTATTATTCTTGATGAAATCATCAAAGGTGTGCTCGGTGATATGCAGCACCAGCACTTCCCCTAAGGCCACCACCGAGTAGGGGCTCGGCTTTCCGCACAGAATCGAAAGTTCGCCAAAGCAGCGCTGCTCCGACAATACGCCAACCAGATACTCATCCGGCGTACCATAGTTAAAATAGAGCGCCGCCTTTCCAGAGAGGATTTTATACATTTCCCGTTTTGTACTTCCCTGCACGAGAATAAGATCATCCTCACAAAATCGTGCCATCAAGCTTCTCTCCATTTAATTTCCTCCTCTTTCTTGTTTACGTTATCGTTATTGAATATATCTGGAGCAATGCTGTCTATCAGAATATCCGGAGTCTCCATGCTATAGGACGCGGTATAAGCCATGTGTCCAAAATGTCCTCGAAGGCAAGGCGAAGCGAAGACGCAGATGATCTTCTTTTCTTTCTCTTTCATGCCGCAGATAAGGATAACAATTATATTTATTATAAAACACCAAGCGTCGTGAAAGCGTCGGTAATTCCCCCCAAAACTTAAAATTTTAAAAAATTTTGTAAAACTTTCATCGCGACATTTCCACAGTACCTTGTGACAATGTTCCGCAAAGCAAATGGTGCGACTTTTCCGGACACCCAGTGGAACAAAGATTATTTTTACAATGTAGGTGCTTTGCTTGGGAAAATTCACCGTACCACAAGCGAAAGATTAAAAAGGTAGATTTTCTTAACAAACTTGTGTATAATAGAACATAACTGTTTTTTGTGCTGATATTCACATCGGAGGAATCTCCGATGCTTCTTGTTGGCTGACCTTGCGGAAACTTGGTGCTATGACACTTGCGAGACCGTAGATCGGGTAGAAATTATTGGGGACAAAGGCAAGTTGACTTTTCCCGTATTTGGGTGTGAATTTGTGTTGACGGTAGATGGTCAAGCACAGACGATGGACTTTATCCATCCGACGTTTATTCAGGAACCGATGATTCACAGTGTTATTGACATGCTCTTGGGGGAATGCGAGGCCTTATGTCCCATTGAGACGGCACTGAGAACGGCTCGTGTCATGGAAAAAATTTGTAGAAAGTAAAGGAGAAGAAGATTATGAGGAAATCCGAGAAACAGATCGTGGGCATGGCGGCGGCGATGATGGTGGCAGGGATGATGTCACTGACCGCTTGGGCGGCGACCAAGACGATGCATGAGGTTACCGTACGTGTGGGGGCCAATCTGACCGCCGGTCGTACCGATGAGTATATCAACTGCGATACTTGGGAGTCGTTGGAGCCGCAGGGCGGAATCTATGCGGCGGTGGATTCACAAAAGTATAGTGTCCGTGCCGCAGAATGGGTGAACCCCAATGTCCGCAATGTCGTCATCGGGGGGGAGCCGGAGATGAGGCTCTATCTGCAGATGAATGATGATGACTATTCCTTTGCCAGCGGTCTTGGTGCCCGTGGTGTCGATATGAGGGGCGGTACCGTTCTCTCCGCCCAGAAGCAGGGCAAAGATTTAGAGATTCTGGTGAAGCTTCATCTGATCAAAGGCCGCTATGCGGAACCGGATGCCCTGCTTTGGACTCAGTCGGGATATGGAATCGGAGCAGCAGTCTGGTCTTTCAATGAAGACAATCGCAATTTCACCTCAGGCACCTATGATGTGACCCTCTATCGCGACAGTACTCCGGTGAAGAAGCTTACGGAGTATCAAGGAAGTTCATATGACTTCTTTCCTTATATGACCAAGCCCGGAACCTATACATTCCGAATTCGCACAGTTCCCCATACGGAATCCGAGAAACGCGGCGGCACGAGAAGTGAATGGGTAGAGTCAACCGGAATCTCGGTTGGAGCCGATCAAGTATCCGATGGAACCGGACAGGGAACGTGGATTCAAGAGAATGGATCCTGGTATTTTGAAGATTTGAGTAAAACTCGTCGGACCAATTCTTGGTATATGGTGAATCAGAAATGGTATTTATTCGATGCAGCGGGGAAGATGCTGACCGGCTGGCAGGAGAGAGACAACCGGACTTATTACTTAGATGAGACCGGTGCCATGGAGAAGGATTGGAAGCAGATCGATGGAAAATGGTACTACTTCTATCCGGATGGTGCCAAGGCATACCATACCGACATCGGTCAATATCATCTGGATGATGATGGGGCTTGGAGCACCGGATCGTGAGGAATATGATGAGGACCATGGTGATTGCCATGGTCTGTTTTATTGGAGTTATGGTCTTTACCGGAGCAAGCGGCTATGCGGTCTTGGATCTCACGCATGGAGAGTGTGCGGAATTCTTCCGGAGTGATGGTGTTGTCATATTGAGAAAGCTCCAAAAAGGCACGATATTTACCGACGGACATCTGGCTATGATGTGCCTGCTTCGCGATCTGTGCACCGCCGCCGTGGCAAGCTCCGCCATGCTCTGCATAACCCCGGCAACCCTGTATTCCCATCTGTAAGGAGTCCTCCTTCGCAGATACCACGGTAAATGTGAGTGCGGCATCTTCGGTTAGGTAGGCAGAAAAGGTCTCGTTGACCAGAATAGTTTCTACTGCATCGGTGTAGTACACATGTTGAAGCCGGAGCTGTTGCAAAATAGCATTTCCTTCTTCATTGTATCCCTGTACGGAGACCACGCGGTCTAAGCGATTGAGCGTGAGCTCGATAGACGGATTAACATCAATGCTAATATAGGAAACCGGTGCGAGGAAGAGGGAATAGCTTCCCAGTGAACCGGTTGTCAACAGCAGGAAGAGCAAAGCAGTAAACACGAGGTGATGAGAGCGGTGCGCCGGAATCGGATACTCTTGAAGCTT
>JAVXIV010000224.1:0-3452 GCA_036785645.1 Hungatella sp. | reverse complement strand
AAGACTATTTACATGACCGGCAAGGGAACCACTCCGGATTATGTCATCAACTAACTACTCTCTGCCAACGGACTGTCTGCGGAAGACGTCACTCTGGAGTACAAGTCCGAGGCAACCGAGGTTGCCGCTGTTTTAAAAGAACAGCCGGATGCGATCGGTCTGCTTCCACAGCCTTTTGCAACGGTAGCGATGGCACAAAATGACAAGCTTCAGATCTCTTTGGATCTGACTGCGGAATGGGAGAAAGTACAGGGTGGCACAGGCGGCAGCTTAGTAACCGGTGTCACGATCTGCCGTTCTGAATTATTGGGAGATCCGACTACGCAAGAAGCGGTCGATATCTTCATGGCTGAGCACAAAGCTTCTGCAGCGTTTGCCATTGATCACGTAGAAGAAACCGCACAGTTGGTAGCGGCTGCCGGTATCATCGAGAAAGCTCCGATTGCCGCCAAAGCTCTGCCGTACTGCAGCATCTCCTATGTGGATGGTTCCATGATGAAATCCATGCTGGACGGCTATTTGACCGTGTTGTTTGAACAAAACCCGGCTTCTATCGGTGGGAAACTACCGGATGATGCATTTTACTACATTCCATAATCACCGAGAAAGGCGGTCTCTATGAAGAACAAGACGATCTGGTTTCGAAAAGCAATGATTCTGCTGTTCTGGCTGGCAGTTTGGCAAGGGATCGCTCTGCTCATCCACAACCGGATCATCTTTGTGGGACCTGCAGAGATGGTACAGTCTTTGGTTCGCCAGCTCCCCTCACCGGGGTTCTGGCAGACCATCGCCCATTCTTTTGGTAAGATCAGTCTGGGCTTCCTATCTGCCTTTTTTCTGGGCATTGTACTGGGAAGTGCCGGATACCGTTTTCCTCTTCTGCAAGAGCTGCTGGAACCGATCATCTTATTGATGAAATCGGTTCCGGTAGCTTCTTTCGTCATTCTGGCACTGATCTGGATCGGTGCCAGGCAGCTTTCGATCCTGATTGCCTTCCTGGTCGTATTTCCCATGATTTATATCAATACCACCGCCGGACTCGCCGCCACCGATCCCAAACTACTGGAGATGGCAGCGGTATTTCACATTCCAACCCGAAAGCGCATCCGTTATATCTATCTGCCGGCGCTCATGCCGTATCTGCTCAGCGGCTGTAAAGTTGCACTGGGTATGAGTTGGAAGTCCGGCATCGCAGCGGAAGTCATCGGAGTACCGGCTTTTTCCATCGGCGAGAAACTCTATATGGCAAAAATCTATCTCAATACCGCCGATTTATTTGCCTGGACATTTGTCATCATCCTCATCAGTGCCCTGTTTGAACGAGCCTTTTTGCTGCTATTAACCTACCTTTCCCGAATAGGAGGCTCTTATGAGCATACACCTTCATAATCTTTCCAAATCCTATGACCAATTATCGGTGTTTCAAGATCTTACGATGGAATTTGAAGAGCCGCAGATTTACTGTCTGATGGGTGCTTCCGGATCCGGCAAGACGACCTTATTTCGTATTTTACTGGGATTGGAAGATGCCGATTCCGGAACGATATCCGGACGAAACGGACGACGTATGGCGGCCGTATTTCAAGAGAATCGACTATGCGAAACCTATTCTCCCCTCGCCAATGTGCTTCTGGTCACAGACCCTTCCTACACAGAAACTATGGTGCGCGCAGAGCTTTGTCGGCTTCTTCCGGAAGAATCCATCACCCGTCCGGTATCGACTCTAAGCGGCGGTATGAAGCGGCGGACGGCGATTTGTCGGGCACTTCTTGCCCCTTCTGACATCATTTTGATGGATGAGCCATTTACCGGTTTAGATGAACAGACCAAGCAGCAAGTTATAACCTATATCCAAGAAAAATCCGCCGGGAAGCTCTTGCTGATCTCCACTCATCAAGAGGAAGATATCGCGCTTCTTGGCGGAATTCTATGTCTTATATCTTAAATTGGGTAAGCATTCACGATTCTGACTGTGCTTCTTCCGGCAGCTTCCAAAAGGATTCTGCACAGGTATATACTGTTTTACCGTCTTTGATGGTTGCCAGCACCCGAATATCTCGAATCTTCATCGGCTCAACTGTCAAAGGATTTTGATCCAAGATCACCAGATCTGCCACTTTTCCTTCTCGGATACTTCCCTTGCTGTCTTCTTCATAATAAGCGTAGGCCGCATGAATCGTGACGGCTTTTAATGCATCATACACGCTGCAGACCTGCTGCGGATCCAACAAGCTGCCGTTGCGGGTGACACGGTTGACGGCACACCAAACCGAGTGCAGCATATCCGGTTTGGTCACCGGTGTATCCTGATGGAAATTCACACAAAGGCCTTTTTTAAATGCCGATTCACAGGGACTGATGCGTTTTCCGCGTTCCTCTCCCAGATTTTTTTGGTGTACATCGCCCCAATAATACACATGTCCCACAAAAATAGAAGGTATCATATGCAGCGGCACCATCTGATCCAGTTGATCGTCCCGAATGGTCTGGCAGTGAATCATCACCGGACGAAGCTTGTCTTTCTCGGGATTTGTACTTTCCTCCAGAGCCTGCCGGTAGCAGCGCAGATATTGGTCCATCGCTGCATCTCCATTGCAATGCACCAAGATCTGGCGATTATCATCAACCGCCGTTTTCATGAAAGCAAGGACTTCCTCATCCTGAAACCAGGGATAACCACAATAGTCGCCGCTCTCTTCATATGGCTTTGTAAGCCATGCGGATTTTCCTTGTGGAGAGCCATCTAAAATAGCTTTATAGCCACCCAGTTTCAAATGATTCCTGTAGGTTCCCACATAGTCCGGATTCTTATTCAACACTTCCTGTCCTTGATACACAAGCAGCGGATAGGCTACCACATCAACAGAGAGATTGCCTTTCTCTCCCATCTGCTTAAACAGTTCTATGATGCTTTCGTCCGTGGCACCGTCCTGAACCGTAGTCACACCGTACTGCAAGTATAACTTTTGGGCATCATGAATCGCCTGATCCATATCAATCTTCATGCGCAGTCCCAAAAACTCCTGCATTCCGATCATACCGGCTTCTTCGAGATATCCGTTGGGTTCCATGGAACCTGCTACACGTCCGATCACTCCGCCATCGGGATCTTTTGTGTCTTTGGTAATACCTGCCTGTTTGAGTGCCGCATCATTGGCACATCCCATATGTCCGGAAACATGGGCAACATAAATCGGAATCTCCTCGGATACTTGATTCAAATATTCTTTGGTTGGATGCTGCTCTCCCGGCAAGAAGTTATGATCATAACCATTGCCATACAACACATCCTCTTTCGTTAGCTGATGTTCTAATTTATACTGTTTTAAGGTCTCTATAATCTCTTCTAAACTTTCACAGCTGCTTAGGTCTGCTGCAGTGCTCATCTTCGCGGTCATGGAGAGGTGACTATGAGCATCCATAAATGCAGGCATCAGAGTCTTTCCACCCAA
>JAVXIV010000223.1:0-3454 GCA_036785645.1 Hungatella sp. | reverse complement strand
GCCCTTTTCCAACTTCTTCAAAGATACTGCAATGGTAGCAGTCGACACCCCATAGAGCTTGGCAATCTCTTTCTGGGAAGCATTGGGATTGTCCATGACATACATCAAAATTTGATGTTGGCTGCGGTAGACTCCGGTAACGTGCAAGCAGCGTTCCATCACACTGCGGTGCATCCTGGTCACGCGGATATACTTCTGAACTAATCGATGAGCCGGCGAATTCATGCTCCTGCCACATATATTCTTCACATATAGCTCCTTCCCGATTCATCCAATTGATTTTTTATAGTTAGCTAGTTAACTATATAAGGAGTATTATAAAAGCACTTGCCGGAAAAAGCAAGTGCTTTCTTTCATGGTACCAATTCTGCAAATCAGCAGAGCCTAGGATTGCATCTCTCGAAGCCGTGTTAGATGTGCCTGCACCTCGGCATAATCCTCTTGCAGTCCGAGCTGCTCCTGCTTTCTCATCGTTTCTACCATATTACAAATCACCAGATAAAGTGGAGTGATCCCCATATTTCCAATAATTCCTTTGAGTGTATGGGCATTCTCAAAAGCTTTCGCATAATTTTGCTCCAAAAGTGCTTCGCCTAATTGAGGAAAAGACTCATCTGCCAACAGTGCAGAAAAGCACGTTTTATATAACTCTACATCGCCTAAAAATCGTCCCATGGCACCCTCTACATCCGCACCATATTCTTTTAATTTTTTCAACATTTCATCCATGTTCACATTAATCCTTTCTGTATCATTAAATCACCTAAGGTATGATAGAGCAGCTCCGAGTCAATCGGTTTGCCCAGATGTGCATCCATTCCGGCATTTTTAGATTTCATGACATCCTCATCAAAAGCATTGGCCGACATGGCGACGATCGGCACCGTTTTGGCCCATGTGCAGTCGAGATTGCGAATGCACGCGGCAGCGGTTAGGCCATCCATCACCGGCATCCGAATATCCATCAAAATTGCATCATAGGTGTGCTCCGGTGCCTCGGCAAACATCGCAAGTCCAATTTCGCCGTTTTCGGCAACCTCCACACTCGCGTGTTTGAACTCCAAGAGTTTTTTTGCTACAATGACATTGAGTTGATGATCTTCTACCAGCAAGATTCTTTTTCCGCTGAAATCGTATCCATCCGTCTTTTTAAAGACCTCATGCTCCGCCTTCGTCGGTTGGAAATTCACCGGGATTTCAAGCGGAATTTCAAGTGGGATTTCCACCCGGAAGATCGTCCCCTTCCCCAGTATACTTTCTACAAAGATATCTCCGCCCATCAGCTTGGCAATGTTTTTTGAAATAGCCAGTCCCAAACCACTGCCGCCGTAATTGCTGGTCGAACCACTGTGCTCCTGTGAAAAAGGTTTAAAGATATTCGGCAAAAATTCTTCGCTGATTCCAATACCGGTATCACTGATTTGAAAGCACAAATCGATCCTTTTTTCATCCATGCCCAGCCGCTTAATATCCAGACGAACCGTTCCGCCCGGAGGGGTGAACTTCACCGCATTAGAGAGAATATTGATTAGGATTTGCTGTAATCGGACACCGTCCCCAATATAACTGGTTTGATTGCTTTTAAATTCTGTCACTATATAATTGACACCCTTGGCTGCAGCCTGTGTCCCAATGATGGTAGCAATGGCATCTAAACACCGCTTGCAGTGAATCACTTCTTTTGTGAGTGTCACCCTGCCGCTTTCTATTCTGGACATATCTAAAATGTCATTGAGCAGCAGCAGCAAATATTGGGAGGCATAAAGTGATTTTTCAATACTCTCTTTCGCAGCCGCTTTATCATCCAAACTTTTTATCGCAATTTCCGACATCCCGATGATGGCATTCATCGGCGTTCTGATTTCATGACTGATGCGGGAAAGAAATTCCGATTTTGCGGCATTCGCACGCTCTGCCATGTTCATAGCCACCACAAGTTCCTGATTCTTTTTCTCCTGTTCCTCCACCACTGCCGTGAGATCCACACGCGTCATGAGGAAAATCCGAAGTTCCGGATTGATATAACTAAATCGCAGCTGCTTTTGCAGTACCCCACCTTGAGGATTTGGCACGGTGTAAAACACACAGTAGGTGCCATGTTCATCCAGCTGTGTCAGGATGTTTTTGACTGTCAGTTCATGGGTAACACGAGGCACATCTACCGCACAGACATTGCAGTGCACATAGTTTTGTGTCTCTTCTTCAAAATTGTCGCTCTCCTGCGCATAGTGATTACCCCTGTCACTTTGACTGTAGCGAGTCGCCGCATTCCGCTCTGCATCTACTACAACCAAAAAATCATAATCGGTTTTGACAACCGCATTCATGACATTTTGCATCATGCGTTCATTCGTGATGTCGGTGGAGTATAAAAAAGCAACCACCTCATTGGTTTCCTGCTTTTTCATCATATGAGCCGTCATGATCGTCCAGTAAACGCGCCTGCCTATCTTCCTCTTGAGTTCCAAAGAGAGCGTGGTTTTACCGTTTGCGAAATGACGCAGCAAGGCATCTCGGTCAAAAATCTCCGCGCACTTCTGCCGCATCTCCTGCGTGGTCAGTTCTCTATATACATAATTGAAATACTCCTGAACCGTTTTGGCACAGCTCATATTGCTCACGACTTCCGGAAAGATGCTCTTATAGTCTAAAATGATATTTTGGGTCAAATTGACATTGATCGATGCCATGGTCGCTTTTTGCATCGCCTCCCGATAAGATAACTCTTCTCGATAACGTTTTTCTGCCTCTTTTTCTTTGGTCACATCACGCCCTACGCAATATGCCCTGACCGGCTTTCCGTCCTCGTCAAAAATATTGGTATACACCACTCGTTCACACCAAAATTCCGCCGTAGGATCTTCTCGAATCCAAAGATCCGCCGTCACTTCCTGTTGACCGTTTTTTAGCTGCTCAATCATCTCAAAAAACAGCAAGGCACTGTCCTCTCGAATATGACCGCCCTCAACGACGGAATGCAGATAATTCGGAATCACGGTATCTTGAGGATGTACTTTCGGAGATTTTGAAAAGATAATCATCGTATCTTCATGGTAATGATACTCCCATATATTAATATTGGAAGCTTTCATAGCAACTGCATAGCGCACCTCGCTTTCACGAAGTGCCTGTTCTGCCTTCACCTGTTCCTGCACATCCGTAAACACGGTATATAGAACAGGATCTCCGTCCTCCCCTGTCATGACTTGTCCGGAAACGCGCATCCAGCGATAGCTGCCATCGCCTTGCAGTACCCGGTGTGTATATTCAAATTTATGATTTTCGTCATAGGCTGTCTGAACGACATCAATCAGTCCCCGGCGATCATCCGGATGAAATACATCCAGAGTAGAGTTTCTGGTAACTTCTTGATATTGCTCCTTGCTCATACCACAAAGTTCATACACACGATCGCTGATAAATATCGGTGTAAAATTCACATCCCAATGATACA
>JAVXIV010000222.1:0-3474 GCA_036785645.1 Hungatella sp. | reverse complement strand
GGACACCGGCAGCGGTTATGGAAAATCAAGTACCGGAAGACGTAGTAAAAGAACGCTTTGAACGTTTACTTGCCAAGGTACAGGCGATATCTGCCGAAATATCCGGCCGTGATCTGCATACAACACAAAAAGTATTGGCCGAGGCTCCTGATGAGCACGTCGACGGACTGCTTACCGGTCGCATGACCAACAATACCATTGTACATTTTCCGGGCGACATTTCCCTAGTCGGAAAAATCGTTACGGTCTATTTAGAAGAATCCAAAGGTTTTTATTATATGGGTAGGCAGATTTGACGCTAAGGAGGAAGGAAAGATGAGGAAGTTAAGAAATAAGGTATTGATTTTTTCTATAGCAGCTGTGATGAGTATGACCGGTGTGGGAACTGCAGTGGCAGCCAATGGATTTGTAAATGAAGGGCCCGGGGTAGCCTTAGAAACGAAACCCGCCGAGACACCACCGGCGGAAACAAACCCGGCGGAAACCAAACCCGCAGAAACACCCCCGGTAGGAACGAACCCGGCAGGAACGAACCCGGCAGAAACGAAGCCGGCAGAAAGTGGAGCAGTCGGGGAAGAGACACCAAGCCATGCAATCGGCTCCAATACGACCACCGGAGAAAACAATATCACTTATAAAACCATAGCATTTACCGGTTTGAATGCCAGATTCCAGATGGGTGTTGGCACGCAGATTACCAATGTCGTTTTGTCTCTGCAGAATATCGGCGGCAATATTGCCTATGATGCTTATGTCAATAACGGTGGATGGCAGCCATGGACTTTTAACGATCAGCCAACCGGCGGAACGGAAAATTCCACGTATCTGGAGGGTGTTCGTATCATGCCAAGAGCCGGATTAGAGAAGCAATATGATGTTTATTATGCCTGTACGATGTCAGGACTTGGGAAACTGGCCTATGCAAAAAATGGCGAGATGTCGGGTGCTCCCGGAAGAGGCGAGCATGTGACGGATATTGATATTGTTTTGGTACCTAGAGGCGGAGCTGCGCCGGGAAATACCACCCATCCATTTTTCACGGTTTACCATGATAAAATCACGAATAAAGAAGGGGTTTTAACCTATGCAGATCCGGCCTATACCGGATGGCTGGATCAGGAGGGATACCGCTTTTATGTGAATAATGGGCAGGTACTAACCGGATGGCAGTATATCGATGGCTTTAAATATTACTTTGCAGAGGATGGATTATTGGTGCAGGATGTAGATGCAATCATCGGCAAACAGCCCAGCTATCTTTTGAAGATCAATAAGGCGATGAATTGTCTGACGGTTTATGCACAGGACGGAGCAAATGGCTATATTATTCCGGTAAAAGCGATGGTTACTTCGGTTGGCGATGACACGCCGATCGGTACGTTCCCAATTCCGGAAAAATATCGCTGGAGACAGATGGTAACCGGAGCTTACGCACAGTATGCAAGCAGAATCAAAAGGGGTGCCGGATATTTACTGCACTCTGTCATCTATGATGTGCCCAACAATCATACCTTGTGGACCGACACGTACAATGGTTTAGGGGTTCTGCGTTCCATGGGATGTGTACGACTAACTACCGGCAATGCGAAATGGATCTTTGATCACTGTGCGGTCGGAACCAATATTACCGTATATGAAAGTGAGATAGCCGGTGCATTTCCAAAACCGGGAACCATTCCGATTCCGGCCGGTCAGAATTATGACCCGACGGATCCCAACGCATAAGCGATATCTTATTTATTACTTGCAGAAAAGAGGACAATGCTGTGGGCGGATTATCACCGATGATGGCTCATTATGTAGAGACTAAAAAGCAATACAGTGACTGCATCCTGTTTTATCGGTTGGGTGATTTCTATGAGATGTTCTTTGAGGATGCCATTACGGCATCCAAAGAGCTGGAGATCACTTTAACCGGTAAGGAATGCGGCTTGGAGGAACGCGCACCTATGTGCGGTGTTCCTTATCATGCAATTGAAAACTATTTAAATAAACTCGTGCAAAAAGGATATAAAGTAGCTATTGCAGAACAGGTAGAGGATCCGAAGCTGGCCAAAGGGCTTGTAAAAAGAGAAGTGATACGCGTGGTAACACCCGGAACCATAACCAGTGCTCAGGCATTAGACGAAACCAAAAACAATTATCTGATGGGTATTGTATATCTGGAAGATATGTTTGGAGTTTCTACAGCCGATATCAGCACTGGTGATTTTTTGGTAACGGAGGTGCATAGCGAACGGGAGCTTTGGGATGAGATTCACAAATTTGCTCCATCCGAAATCATTTGCAATGAAGCATTTTATATGTCGGGAATTGATTTTGATGAATTAAAAAACCGTTATCAGGTTGTGATTTCGTCCTTGGATCACCACTTTTTTTCTGATGAATCCTGCAAAAAAGTCTTGAAAGAACATTTCCATGTCAATCATTTGGACGGTTTGGGACTCGCAGACTATGAAACCGGTGTGATTGCTGCAGGTGCGGTGATGGAATATTTATACGAGACGCAGAAGAGTTCTCTCACCCACATCACTACCATCACGCCCTATACTACCGGCGAATATATGATGATTGATACTTCTACCAGAAGAAACTTAGAGTTAGTAGAGACCATGCGTGAAAAACAGAAGCGCGGAACCTTGCTCTGGGTGCTGGATAAAACGAAAACTGCGATGGGAGCACGTCTGCTGCGCAGCTATTTGGAACAGCCGCTGATACACCGAGAACAGATCTTGGAACGTCAAAATGCGATTGAAGAACTCAATATGAATTATATTTCCAGAGAAGAGCTCTGTGAATATCTCCATCCGATTTATGATTTAGAGCGATTGATCGGGCGCATCAGCTACAAGACTGCCAATCCCAGAGACTTGATCGCATTTCGCAATTCCTTGGAAATGCTGCCCTATATCAAAGATTTGCTGGCCGAATTCAAGAGTCCGCTGCTCCATCATTTTTGGGAAGAATTGGATCCTTTAGAAGACCTTCATGATCTGATCATGCGATCCATTGTAGAAGAACCGCCCATCTCCATCCGTGATGGCGGCATGATAAAAGATGGATATGAGGAAGAAGCCGACAAGTTTCGCCATGCCAAGACAGAGGGCAAGACCTGGCTGGCCGAATTGGAGATGAAGGAGCGGGAAAAGACCGGAATCAAAGGTTTGAAAGTAAAATACAATAAAGTGTTTGGTTATTATTTTGAAGTCACCAACTCTTTTAAAGATATGGTTCCTGATTATTTTATTCGAAAACAGACCTTGGCCAATGCAGAACGCTATACAACCGACGAATTAAAAGAATTGGAAGATGTTATCATGGGAGCGGAAGATCGACTGTTCTCCTTGGAATACAACTTGTTTTGTCAGATTCGGGATCGTATTGGTGATGAAGTCATGCGCATTCAGAAAACGGCCAAAGCCATTGCCGGTATCGATGTATTTGCTTCCCTTTCGGCGGTAGCAACCAGAAACA
>JAVXIV010000221.1:0-3480 GCA_036785645.1 Hungatella sp. | reverse complement strand
GGAGAGTCGGAGAAACCATTATTATGAATATCGCCCTTATGCCATGATTTCTGCAATGCTGACAAAAAAAGATGACACCATTTGGTCGGACGGGGAACTGTTCCCTATCCTCGCAATTCACCATGCGGACCCGCAAGGCTGCGGAGGCTATGGACCGATTGTGCTGGATCTGAAAGACGGCAGGACGATCACCGTGGACTATGAGGGCATGGAAGGGCAGCTCTGCATCTAGAAGCATAAGAATAACGTAAGACAATCTTCATTGACCCTGCTTTTTATCTGTAGTAAATTATAGATAGGATAAATGCAGAATGGAAAGTAGGAAAAAGAAAGTTTATGAAGAAAATACTAAGTATTGTGCTTGGCAGTGTTCTGCTGGTTGTGAATGCGTGGAATCCTACCTATGCGGAAGCGGCGAAGGGCCCGGGACTTGGCTTGGGAGATTCCTATACCTATAAGGTACCGATTGAAATCGGGCCGGGGGTTTCCGTCACTGAGGGGGAGAATGATTTCTTCCAACGAGAGGTCTCAAATCCCATTGTGAAAAGGACAGATCGCTATTCTTATGACCAGATGGCTGCGGATATTCAGGCATTGCAGGCTGTGTATGGAGATAAGATGCAGGTCAATGTCATTGGCACATCCTTGGATGGCAGAAATATTTATGATATTATCGTGGGAAATCCCTCCGCAGGCAAGCATATCATGATTCAGGGATCGATCCATGCCAGAGAGTATATTACCACGCTTTTGATGATGGAACAGATGGAATTTGCACTGGCGAATTATGATACCGGTCACTATAACCGCAAGCCTCTGTCCGAGATGTTCTTGCAAACTGCAGTTCATTTTGTCCCGATGAGCAATCCGGACGGAGTGTCACTGAGCCAGTTTGGAATCGATGCCATTCGTTCGGAAAGCTTGCGTCAGGGAATTCGGATTGCGTATGACAAAGATGTGGCGAAGGAGAGGGTATCGGATCCTTTTGAAGTATATTTGACCAAGTGGAAGAATAATGCAGGCGGGGTGGATTTAAATCACAATTTTGAAACCGCTTGGAATTCGATCACGGGAGTGGCAGATTTTCCGTCTTATGCAGGTTATAAGGGAACGTGGCCGCTTTCGGAGCCGGAGACGCAGGCCTTGGCCGGTATGGCCAATCGGTATCCCTGGGCAGCGACCATCAGCTATCATGCTATGGGTGAGGTGATTTATTGGAATGCAGATACCAGCATCAAGAAGCTGGAATCGTTGAATCTGGCTCAGTCTCTCGCCATGATGAACGGATATGCACTGGATGGCAGCGATGGCAAGGGCGGTTACAAGGATTGGATGCAGTCCAGAACCGGAGCGGTGCCCAGCGTAACGATCGAGGTGGGGAAAGAAGTTTGTCCGGTATCCTTTGCACAGTATCCGACGATTTGGGCACAGAATAAAGGGGTCTGGGTACAGGCGATGGACTACGTGATGAAACATTAGCGCGGGGGTTGATTTCTTCTAAAAATATGCTATGATAGTAGGGCACCGATCCAGAGTCGGTGCCTTTATTAATAAATTAAGAAGGGAGTGTAACTGAGTGGAAGGTCGAAGTCAGAAGAGGAAAGCAGACAGTACTTATCATACGCGTATGGCAGTGTGGACAGCATCTTTGACGTCACAGACGCTTTGTTTACATTGCCGTTTCGTATAAGAATATAATATTCTGCTTTCCGTGATATTCCATGAGAAGATGGATTTGAAAGGAGAGAGAAGATGCAAGAGATTGTGGATGTAGAGAAGCTGTTGGAATTATCCGAAACCAAGCAGTTTCGCAAACTAAAAGAAGCTTTAATTGAGATGAATGAAGTGGATATTGCCTACTTCATAGAAGAACTGGATTCCGAGAAGACGGTAGTGGTATTCCGTATGCTGCCCAAGGAGACCGCCAACGATGTGTTCGCTTGCTTGACGGTAGAAAAACAGCAGTGCATTATCAATAGTATTACCGATTACGAGTTGGGAAGCATCATTGATGATTTATATATTGATGACGTGGTAGACATGTTGGAAGAACTCCCGGCCAATGTCGTGAAACGAGTTCTTCAGAATGCCGCAAGTGATACGAGAGCACTCATTAATCAGTTCCTGCAATATCCGGACAATAGTGCCGGCAGTATCATGACAGCCGAATATGTAGGACTTCGCAAGACGATGACCGTAGAAGAGGCATTTGCCTATATTCGTCAGCATGGAGTCGATAAAGAGACCATTTATACCTGCTATGTGATGGATGCGAAGCGAACTTTAGAAGGTGTTATTACGGTCAAGGATTTGCTGATGAATCCTTATGAGACAATTATCGGAGATATCATGGATATCCATGTCATCACGGCTGTGACCACGGAAGATCAGGAGGATGTCATAGATCGTTTCCACAAGTATGATTTATTAAGCCTCCCTGTGGTAGATCATGAAAATCGTCTGGTGGGAATTGTGACGGTAGACGATGTGGTTGATATCATGGAACAAGAAGCTACCGAAGATTTTGAGAAGATGGCGGCTATGTCGCCCAGTGAGAAACCCTATCTAAAAACCGGTGTATTGCAGTTGGCGAAAAACCGAATTCTGTGGCTCTTGATTTTGATGATCAGCAGTATGATTACCGGAGGAATTTTAAGTAAATATGAACATGCATTTGCTCTGATTCCTCTGCTGGTTACGTTCATTCCCATGCTTACGGATACCGGCGGCAATGCCGGAAGTCAGAGTAGTACGCTGATCATCCGCGGTATGGCAGTTGGTGAGATCGTGCCCAAGGATTTCCTACAGGTTCTCTGGAAGGAACTGCGGGTTGGTGCAATTGTAGGTGTTATTTTGGGATTTGTGAATTATCTTCGACTGGTGATTATGTATCCCGGCAGCGAGATGATCTGTCTGACCGTAGTATTGAGCCTTTTTATCACCGTGGTGTTGGCCAAGACCATCGGTTCGGTTCTGCCGATTGCAGCCAAAGTGTTCAAATTGGATCCGGCTATTATGGCGGCACCTCTGATTACCACGATTGTGGATGCATTCAGCTTGGTGATTTACTTTCAATTAGCGTGTAAACTGCTCAAGTTGGCATAAAAACGGACAATAAAAAACATCGGCAAAGTCTAAAAGACGAAGCCGATGTTTTCTGATTCACTGGGCTAGAAGGATTCGAACCTTCACAATGACGGAGTCAGAGTCCGTTGCCTTACCGTTTGGCGATAGCCCATCAAAATGTTGTGTTATAGATCTAACAGCAACGAAGTATAGTATACAATAACAGAAGCGTTTTCGTCAACCCTTTTTTAAAAAAAAATCTAAAAAATAATAAATGCCAAATTGTAAAAAAAATCCGGTAAAACTCAAAAAAAGGGGGTTGCCATCATGATGATTTCATGCTATACTACCTCTCGTTGGCGGGAGTGCTGGAATTGGCAGACAGGCAAGACTAAGGATCTTGTGGGTGTATGC
>JAVXIV010000220.1:0-3487 GCA_036785645.1 Hungatella sp. | reverse complement strand
ATTGTAGCACGAAAATAAATTATTGTCTAGACGTAGGGGGTGTTTGGCTATATAATAAACGAGTTAGATGAGGATTGTGAGGAAAAAAATTATGGATATTATAAAAGCACTACAAGAAGAATTACAGATTAGCCGCCATCAGGTAGAGGCTGCGGTAGGATTAATTGACGAGGGCAATACCATTCCGTTTATTGCCAGATACCGCAAGGAAGTCACCGGTTCTCTGGACGACGAAGTGCTGAGAAATTTAGATGAGCGTCTGCGATATTTGAGAAATCTGGAAGAAAAGAAAGAACAGGTGATCTCCTCGATACGTGAGCAGGAGAAGCTGACTCCGGAGCTGGAACATCAGATTCAGGAGGCTCAGACCTTGGTTGCGGTGGAGGACTTATATCGTCCTTACCGCCCGAAACGGAGAACGAGAGCGACCATTGCGCAGGAGAAAGGTTTGACACCTCTGGCAGATCTGATTGCGCTGGAGATGACCAAGATTTCGGTAGCCGAATTGGCTGAGCAATATATTTCTGAAGAAAAAGGGGTGGCAACGGCAGAAGAAGCCATTGCGGGAGCACGGGATATTCTGGCAGAACGCATTTCAGACTGTGCAGAATACCGCACCTATATCCGCAATGCCACGGCTGCACAAGGACTGATCTCCTCTGCAGCGAAGAATGACAAGGTCGAATCGGTTTATGAGATGTATTATAATTATGAAGAACCCATTAAAAGAGTTGCGGGTCATCGGACATTGGCACTCAATCGCGGGGAGTCCGATAAGATCTTGACGGTGAAGTTGCAAGCACCGGAAGAACAGATTCTGCGGTATTTAGATAAACAAGTGATCGTGAGAGATAATCCGCATACGACCCCTATTTTAAAAGCAGTGACAGAGGATAGCTATAAGCGTTTGATTGCACCGGCGATTGAGCGCGAGATTCGCAATGATATGACGGAGAAAGCCGAAGATGGGGCAATCAAGATCTTTGGGAAAAACTTAGAGCAGCTTCTGATGCAGCCGCCGATCGTAGGGCGCGTGGTTTTGGGTTGGGACCCCGCATTCCGTACCGGCTGCAAACTGGCCGTTGTGGATGGAACCGGGAAGGTGCTGGATACCGTTGTCATCTATCCTACCGCTCCGCAGAATAAGGTAGAAGAAGCCAAGGCAGTTGTGAAAAAATTGATTAAAAATTATCATATTTCCCTGATCTCCGTAGGGAACGGAACTGCCTCCCGTGAATCGGAGATGATTATTGTTGACTTATTAAAAGAAATCCCGGAACCGGTGCAGTACGTGATTGTCAATGAAGCCGGTGCCTCCGTGTATTCGGCCAGCAAATTGGCAACCGAAGAGTTCCCCAATTTTGATGTGGGACAGCGCAGTGCCGCTTCCATCGCCAGAAGATTGCAGGATCCTTTATCTGAATTGGTGAAGATCGATCCGCAGTCCATAGGGGTTGGGCAATATCAGCATGATATGAACCAGAAGCATCTGGGCGAGACGCTGCAGGGCGTGGTGGAAGGCTGTGTCAATAAGGTGGGAGTGGATTTGAATACAGCATCGGCTCCTCTTTTGGAATATGTATCCGGAATCAGCAAAGCACTGGCCAAGAATATTGTAACCTACCGTGAGGAACACGGTGCTTTTACCGGTCGCAATCAGCTGCTCAAGGTGGCAAAATTGGGACCCAAGGCATATGAACAATGTGCCGGATTTATGAGAATTCAAGGTGGTAAAAATCCGCTGGACGGAACCTCGGTGCACCCGGAGAGTTATGCAGCGGCGCAAAACTTGCTCGATCGTTTGGGTTACCAAAAAGAATCCATTGCAGCAGGAGGAATTGCCGGAATCAGTAAGAAAGTAAATGACTATAAGAAGCTGGCGATGGAACTAGGTGTGGGCGAGATCACGCTTCAAGATATTGTCAAGGAGCTGGAAAAACCGGCCAGAGATCCTCGCGATGAGATGCCAAAACCACTTCTGCGGACGGATGTGTTGGAGATGAAAGACTTGGTTCCCGGGATGATTTTGAAAGGGACGGTTCGTAATGTCATTGATTTTGGTGCTTTTGTGGATATCGGAGTTCATCAGGACGGACTTGTGCATATTTCCCAGATGACGGATAAATACATCAAACATCCGATGGAAGTCGTGAGCGTAGGAGATATTGTAGAAGTTAAGGTGATCAGTGTAGATGTGGCCAAAAAGCGAATTGCACTCACAATGAAGTGCGAAGAGCCGGTGCCGGGAAAGAAATAAGGGGACATGCTATGGTTTGGGAAACATGCGATGCGAAAGAAACATTCTTGCTGGGGGTTAAGCTGGGTGAGATGGCGAAGGCGGGTGGCATCTATTGTCTGAATGGAGATTTGGGAGTTGGTAAGACGGTATTTACACAAGGGTTTGCCGAGGGACTTGGAATCCCGGAACCGGTGAACAGCCCAACTTTTACCATCCTGCAGCAATATGATACAGGACGTCTTCCACTTTACCATTTTGATGTTTACCGCATTGCCGATGTAGACGAGATGGACGAGATCGGATATGAGGACTGCTTTTACGGAGAGGGTGTCTGCCTCATTGAATGGTCTGACTTGATTACTGAGATTTTGCCGAAACCACGGATGCAAATTACGATTGAGAAGGATTTTGACCGTGGATTTGACTACCGAAAGATTACGATGGAGGAGATAGCATGAGAATATTGGGAATTGAAAGTTCGTCGCTTGTCGCATCGGTGGCCGTGGTTTCGGACGATATCTTGATTGCAGAATATACTGTGAATTTAAAAAAGACTCATTCACAGACATTACTGCCCATGATTGATGAAATTATGACCATGCTAGAGATGGAACCAAGCAGCATGGATGCAATAGCCGTATCCGGGGGACCCGGTTCCTTTACCGGACTTCGGATTGGATCTGCTACGGCAAAAGGCTTGGGACTGGCACTTCAAAAGCCACTGATTCATGTGCCCACGATCGATGCGATGGCCTATAATTTATATGGCACTTCGGCACTGATCTGCCCGATTATGGATGCCAGAAGAAATCAGGTTTATACCGGTCTCTATCATTGTGCTAAGAATTTGGATACGCTTTTAAACCCGTGTGCCATGGATATGAAAGAGTTGATGGAACGCTTAAATGAGAGGCAGGAATCGGTGATTTTCTTGGGAGATGGTGTCCCGGTCTATCGGACAATCATAGAAGAAGGTATGACGGCTCCTTATGAATTTGCGCCGGCTCATATGAATCGTCAAAGAGCGGGCGCAGTAGCGGCTCTGGGGTCGATTTATTTACAGGAAAATCGGGAAATATCGGCGGCAGATTTTGAACCGGATTATTTGCGAAGACCACAAGCAGAACGAGAAAGAGCAGAACGAGAAAGAGCAGAACGAGAAAGAGCAGAACGAGAAGGAGCAGAACGAGAAAGAGCAGAACGAGAAGGAGCAGAACGAGAAGGAGCAGAACGAGAAGGAGCAGGGCA
>JAVXIV010000219.1:0-3517 GCA_036785645.1 Hungatella sp. | reverse complement strand
CCAAACCAAACGCTGCTACAGCAGAAGGATGGCTGACCTATGAGGAAGCAGATGCTTTGGCTTCGAAAATCAGCGAGCGGTTGGACGGATATGTGAAGATCACCAAGCAAAACCGCACAAAACATTTTCCCAAAGAGCAGTGGTGGCTGCTTTATGAGGAAATTCTAAAAGACACCGATCCGGAGGGCACGGTAGAGACTAAAAACCTTCAGATTTATGCAACACCGCAAAATGTAGAATATCTGACGGCTTGGACTGCCTATACAAACGATGGAACTTATGGGTTTGACGGACTGAGCTTGGATGCTTATATCGATCGGGAGATTCGGGTTCGTCTGCGCAATCATGAGATTATTACGGTGATCGAGAAAGCTTCTGATGAGGTTCAATACCGCAATGTTTGGGTGGCTTCTGCAAAACCGGGAGAATTAGAAGTTTATTGGGGCAAGGCTAAACGGACTTTTGTTGCTGAAAAATCTTTCAAAAAGCCGGAAGATATGATTAATCAAGTGGCAGATATTTCTATGGTCAATGGGCAACTCCGAAAGATTACCTTGAAAAAAGAACGGATTTCCGGCAAGGTATTGGCAGTCTTAGATACTTCCATCGAGTTGGAAGGGTATGGAGAAATTCCACTGGAAGAGAACTTTAGCGTCTATAAAATCTATGGTGATTTTAAGGTTCAAAAGAAATCCGATATTCTGGTTGGGTATGAGATTCAGGAATTTGTGGTAGCAAATGGGAAATTATGTTCGGCACTCACCGTGCGGGAATTTCAGGCAGAGCGCATCCGGGTACTGCTTATGAATAACGGATTTCAATCGATCTTTCACGATCAGGTGACCTTACGGTTAAACAGTGCCGCAACTCTGACTGTCGGCAAAAAAGAAATCAAGATGAATTCCGGTGATACGCTGACGATTACGCCGAATGACGAACGCCTCCATGCAGGCCGCATGATTCTGACCCCTGAGGATGAAACACAGGGTATCGCAGTAGAATCTTTGGAACGCGCACAGGGCATTCCGTATTATCCGGGACGTTTGGAGATCAAGCAGGGACAGGATGGACTGCTATTGGTCAATGATTTATATTTGGAAGATTATATAAAGAGAGTGGTTCCCAGTGAAATGCCCGGCAGTTATGAAAAAGAAGCCTTAAAGGCACAGGCAGTCTGTGCCAGAACCTATGCTTACCGGCAGATCAGGGGGAATACCTATATGCAATATGGTGCCCATATCGACGACAGCACCCGGGTTCAGGTCTTTAACAATATCCGGACAGACGAAAAAACGGATATCGCTGTCAACGAAACTTATGGGAAAGTGTTGATGTATCAGGATTCTGTGCTAGAGGCTTATTATTTTTCCACTTCCTGTGGTCATACGACAGACGGAACGGTCTGGGGAACGGATCTTGCGAGTGTTCCCTATCTAAGTGGGGTTGCAGCCAAACCGGGGGGCGGAACTTTGGATCTTACCGATAATATCAATTTTGCAGAATTTATAAAAAACAAATCCTATCCCTCCTATGAATCTGAGTTTCCGATGTACCGTTGGTCAACTTCGATCACCGGTACCCAGTTAGAACAGAAGGTGGGAGATATTGGCACAATTACCAAACTTTCCATGAAAGAACGAGGAACCGGTGGGATTGGGAAGCTCTTGGAGATCGAAGGCACTGCAGGTACGAAAACGATATCCGGTCAAGGTCGGATCCGTTCGATTCTTGGCAATACGGAACTGGTGATTACCAAGAACGACGGAACGACGATGACCGGATCCGATACCATTCCCAGTGCCTTTATCGCTATCGAACGAAGCGAACCGGATGCCAATCAAGTAACCACGTTTTTCATTTATGGAGGCGGTTATGGGCATGGGGTCGGAATGAGCCAAAACGGAGCACAGGGGATGGCGAAGGCCGGTATGAGCTATCAGGATATATTGACCTTTTTCTTCACAGGAGCGGTGATCCAAGAGGTCTAACACAATAAACAGGAAGTCCCTGCTCCATCCTGCGCATGGGTTCTCCCTGAATCAGTGGCTGCACATATTGTATAAATTCAGGTCCAATGTCGGTTCCGTCTTTGGTGATCCAAGAAGTCGGAAATAATTTTTCCTGATTACACACCTCATGTACATCTACAAGCTTACATTGCAGTTGGTAGTTTGGCTGCGGGCTTCGCTCAAAGGAAACCATCATCCCGGTCTTTCCCTCTAAAGCGCCCATAACACCTGCAGATCCGGCCATAGAAGCCTCTTCCAAATCGGTCAGAGAAACCATGACACCGGAACAACGCTGGCTGACATTCAGTTCCACGGAACGAGCCTTGATACCAAACTGATTGCGAACGAAATTTTCCAAGACCTTGCCGCAGCCGGTCAACATCTTATGACCAAAGTTGTCACGCTGTGCTTCATCTGTATATTCGCAGATAAAACGGCCGCCGGAATCTGAGATTCCTTCCGATACACAGACCACTACGTTGGGGCGCTTTTCCAGTGCAGAGTGAAGTGCAGCGGTAAATTGTTTGAAATCAAAATCTGATTCCGGAAGGTAGATTAACACCGGATTGTCCATGGGATTGGTTCTGGCCAAAACACCGGCGGCAGTCAGCCAGCCCGCATGACGCCCCATCAGTTCAATGATGGTCACAGACGGCTGCCGATAAACCGAAGAGTCCAGTACAATCTCCCGTACGGTAGCGGCTACATATTTAGCGGCACTGGCATATCCCGGAGTGTGATCAGTATGAATCAAATCATTGTCAATTGTTTTTGGAATACCCAGAAAGCAGATCTCGTGATGGTATTTTTCTGCATAGCGAGAGAGCTTACTGACCGTATCCATAGAATCATTGCCGCCGATATAAAGGAAATATCCGATCTGCAGCGCATTCAGTTTTTCAAATAGGGTTAGGTAGACCGGAGATGAAAAATCTTCCGGAAGTTTATGACGGCAGGAGCCCAGATAAGCCGCCGGAGTCAGTTTCATAAGTTCCAATTCTTCCGGACTCAATCCGGAGGATAGATTGAGATAATGATCTTTTAAAAAGCCTTCAATGCCATTGATCATGCCATAGACACAGCCTACTTCTTCCGAATGTGCCTTTCCTTGTGTGATGACACCATAAAGACTTGCATTAATGACGGCGGTTGGACCGCCGGATTGTCCAACAATTATATTTTTTTTCATAAAGTAGATACTCCTTTTCATTTGCCACATTATTTTATAATAGTTATCACTTTTTGGCAAGTGCAATGTATAAAAGCAAACATACCGGTCATACTATAGACATACACCAAAGAGAAAAATTAATACTTATCCTCCCCTTTGCATTGCCCTCATAGACCTCAAAGTCGATGGGGGCAATGTTTTGCAGTTACCATTCAAGGTCTAACCGAGTAGAGTATCCTTAGAAAAGCAATTCGACACCACAAATAATCCTTTCAAAAATTCTAACTGTTCAGAGGGGGCATATTCTTGCACGTTCTTCGAACGTACAAGAATCATC
>JAVXIV010000218.1:0-3528 GCA_036785645.1 Hungatella sp. | reverse complement strand
CGGCGAAGATGCTAAGATCATCTACTTCACCAACGGCATCGATCAGCGCATGAACGGAATCTGCGCCGGGGGTACCGGTTCTTTTATCGACCAGATGGCTTCTCTGCTCCAAACTGATGCTTCCGGTCTCAATGACTATGCCAAAAACTATAAAGCGATCTATCCGATTGCAGCGCGATGCGGTGTTTTTGCCAAATCCGATATTCAGCCACTGATCAACGAAGGAGCCACCAAGGAAGATCTGGCCGCTTCTATCTTTCAAGCCGTGGTCAACCAGACAATCAGCGGTCTTGCCTGCGGCAAACCCATCCGTGGGCATGTCGCTTTTTTGGGTGGGCCTCTGCATTTTTTACCGGAGCTGCGGGAAGCTTTTATCCGCACCTTACATCTAAGCGGTGATGCTATCATAGCACCGAATCATTCCCACCTCTTTGCAGCGGTCGGTGCCGCCATGAATTTTTCTGCTGACGCTTCGATTTCTTTGGAAGAACTGATCACCCAACTGGCGACCGGCATCCACATGGAATTCGAAGTCAACCGTATGGAACCTTTATTTACGAGTCAAGCGGACTATAATGCATTTCTGGAACGTCACCGCCACAGCAGCGTGAAAACCGCGCCTCTGGCATCCTATGTGGGCAATTGCTATCTGGGCATCGATGCCGGTTCCACTACCACCAAGATTGCCTTAGTCAGCGAAGACGGTTCCTTGCTCTATAACTTTTACAGCAATAACAACGGCAGTCCACTGGCAACGGCGATTCGTTCCATGAGAGAGATCCGCGCGTTGCTTCCTGCCGGTGCACACATCGCCTACTCCTGTTCCACCGGATACGGAGAAGCTCTGCTAAAAGCTGCTTTTCTATTGGATGAAGGAGAAGTTGAAACAATCTCCCACTATTATGCTGCCGCATTTTTTGAACCGGACGTAGACTGCATTTTGGATATCGGCGGTCAGGATATGAAATGCATCAAAATCAAGGACCATACCGTAGACAGTGTACAATTAAACGAAGCCTGCTCTTCGGGCTGTGGTTCTTTTATAGAAACCTTTGCCAAATCCCTCAATTATTCCGTGGAGGACTTTGCTCGGGAAGCCTTATTTGCAAAAAATCCAACCGACTTGGGCACACGCTGTACCGTCTTTATGAATTCCAATGTGAAACAAGCGCAAAAGGAAGGGGCTACGGTTGCGGATGTCTCCGCCGGTCTGGCTTATTCCGTCATCAAAAATGCACTTTATAAGGTCATTAAGCTCACCAATCCTTCCGATCTCGGAGTCCACGTCGTAGTACAGGGCGGAACCTTCTACAATGATGCAGTTCTGCGCAGCTTTGAGAAGATCTCCGGCTGCGTTGCGGTGCGTCCTGATATCGCCGGAATCATGGGCGCCTTTGGAGCTGCTTTGATTGCCAGAGAGCGCTACGATTCCTCGAAGACAACTACGATGCTGCCGCTCCAAAAGATCATGGAACTCAAATACGAAACCTCCATGGCACGCTGCAAGGGCTGCACCAACAGCTGTGTTCTGACCATCAACCGTTTCGGCGGCGGACGTCAATTTATCAGTGGAAATCGTTGTGAACGAGGTCTTGGCAAAGAGAAGGTAAAGAATCAGATTCCCAATCTATTTGACTATAAATATCATCGGATGTTTGACTATGAAGCACTGACTCCCGATATGGCACCCCGCGGTACGATCGGAATTCCCCGTGTTCTCAATATGTATGAGAATTTTCCATACTGGGCCGTCTTTTTTAAAACGCTCGGTTTTCGTACGGTACTGTCTCCGCAGTCCAGCAAAAATATCTATGAACTGGGGATCGAATCCATTCCCAGTGAATCGGAATGTTATCCCGCCAAGCTGACACATGGGCACATCTCTTGGCTGATTGCACAAGGTATCACTACGATCTTCTATCCGTGTATTCCCTATGAGAGAAATGAATCTCCCGAATCAGGCAATCACTTCAACTGCCCGATCGTAACTTCTTATGCAGAAAATATTAAAAATAACGTAGAAGAATTGACTGCAAAACATATTCGTTTCCTAAATCCTTTCATGGCATTTACCAACGAAGCAATTTTGACCAAGCAGCTGGTACTGCAATTTGGCAAAGAATTTCAAATTCCGGAGTCCGAGGTAGCAGCAGCAGCACATGCGGCATGGGCAGAGCTGCTGGCCTCACGACATGACATGGAAAAAAAAGGCGAAGAAACCATCGCCTATCTGCAAAAAACCGGTCAGCACGGCATCGTATTGGCCGGACGCCCTTATCATGTGGATCCGGAGATTCATCATGGTATTCCGGAACTCATCAACACCTATGGACTGGCGGTTCTAACCGAGGACTCGATTTCTCATCTGGCAAAGGTAGATCGTCCACTGGTGGTCACCGACCAGTGGATGTACCATTCCCGCCTCTATGCCGCCGCCGCCTATGTCAAATCCAGTGACTGCTTAGATCTCATTCAGCTCAATTCCTTTGGGTGCGGACTGGATGCGGTAACCACGGATCAGGTGCACGATATTTTAACAGCTTCCGGCAAGATCTACACGGTGTTAAAGATTGATGAAGTGAACAACCTAGGGGCTGCCAGAATCCGCATTCGTTCTCTGATTGCAGCTCTGCGTGTCCGCACCAAGAATCATTACCGGCACAAGGTTGTCTCCAGTGCCTATAACCGGATTCTCTTTACCAAGGATATGAAAAAGACCTATACTTTACTCGCTCCGCAGATGTCACCGATCCATTTTGACCTATTGGAACCGGCTATCCGTTCCTTTGGCTATAAGATTGAAATTCTTCAGAATCACAATAAATCTGCTATCGACATTGGTTTACAATATGTCAACAATGATGCCTGCTATCCCTCCCTGATCGTCATCGGTCAGATTATGGATGCCCTACTATCCGGTCGCTATGACTTAAATCAAACCGCCGTCCTGATGAGTCAGACGGGAGGCGGCTGCCGTGCTTCCAATTACATCGGCTTTATCCGACGTGCTCTAGAGAAAGCCGGTATGCCACAGATTCCGGTGATCTCGGTCAATACCAACGGCATGGAGACCAACCCCGGGTTTACGTTTACTCCGGCTCTGGTGACCAAGGTGATGCAGGCCATCGTATACGGCGATATCTTCATGCGTGTACTTTATGCTACGCGCCCCTACGAACAAAAAACGGGATCTGCCAATGCACTGCACCAAGTTTGGAAGCGGCGCTGCATTGAAGCTCTCTCCAAACGCACCCCTTCTATGATTGAGTTTAACCGCAATATCCGCGGGATCATAAGAGATTTCGATGCGCTGCCTCGTCTGGATATCCAGAAACCCAAGGTTGGTATCGTAGGCGAGATTTTAGTCAAATTCTCCCCTCTTGCCAACAATCACATCGTTGAGTTATTGGAAGCAGAGGGTGCAGAAGCCGTCATGCCGGATCTCTTGGATTTTCTGCTATATTGTTTTTACAACAGCAATTTTCAAGCAGATCAATTGGGCGGCAAATCTTCCACGGCCCGCATCGG
>JAVXIV010000217.1:0-3540 GCA_036785645.1 Hungatella sp. | reverse complement strand
CTTGGATGAGAAAAGCGATGGCTTTGGATGCAGCCGGAGCAGAAGTCATGGGCAGTGAATTCTACAATTACCGAGAGATTGCAGTCCCTCTGGCACGGTATGCCAAAGAGATGGGATATACACATCTGGAGCTGATGCCGGTGATGGAACATCCCTTAGATGCTTCGTGGGGATATCAGGTGACCGGTTACTATGCACCGACCAGCCGTTATGGAACACCGGATGACTTTATGTATTTTATGGATTATATGCATGAAAACGAAATTGCCGTAATCTTAGATTGGGTGCCGGCACATTTCCCCAAGGATCTGTTTGGACTGGCTGTCTTTGATGGCACCTGTGTATATGAACATCAGGATCCGAGACAGGGGATGCATCCCCACTGGGGAACCCTCATCTACAATTATGGACGTCCAGAGGTAGCCAATTTTCTGATTGCCAATGCACTGTTCTGGGCAGATCAGTATCATGCAGACGGCATTCGTATGGATGCGGTGGCTTCCATGCTTTACTTAGACTATGGTAAGAATGCGGGGGAATGGATTCCCAATATCTATGGTGGGAATGAAAATCTAGAAGCGGTTGAATTTTTAAAGCACTTAAACTCTGTCTTCAAAAAACGCAAAGATGGAGCTGTCCTCATGGCAGAGGAATCTACGGCATGGCCCAAGATCACCGGCTCGGTAGAATCCGGCGCACTTGGATTTGATTATAAATGGAACATGGGTTGGATGAATGATTTCATTGGTTATATGCACTATGATCCGTTTTTCCGATGCCATCATTATGGAGAGCTGACTTTTAGCATGGTATACGCTTACAGCGAAGATTTTGTGCTGGTATTTTCTCATGATGAGGTGGTTCACGGCAAGGGCTCGATGATCGGGAAGATGCCGGGAGAGACACTCGAGGACAAGTTTGCCAACCTACGCGCTGCCTATGGCTTTATGATGATGCATCCGGGCAAGAAATTATTATTTATGGGTCAGGATATGGGGCAGATCTCCGAGTGGAATGAAAATGAGAGCTTGCCATGGGAAATTCTGGGTTATGAGATTCATCGCAGGATGAAAAATTATGTTCAGGCGCTGAATGAACTATACAGAACCCAACCGGCACTTTATGCTCTGGATTGTCATCCGGATGGTTTCGAATGGATTAACTGTACGGCGAGTCAGGATAATCTTTTGGTCTTCCTAAGAAAGTCTGCAAAGCAGGAAGAAACCTTATTGATTGTATGTAATTTTGCTCCGGTAGTCCATGAGAAGTTTCAGATTGGAGTACCATTCCATGGAAAATACAAAGAGATTTTATGCAGTGATGAAGAACAGTTTGGCGGTTGGGGTGTGGGCAACTTGCGTGCCAAGACTTCCAAAAAAGCAGAATGTGATGAACGGGAAGAATCTATCCTGATTCAGGTGGCACCGCTTGGAATCCATATCTTCTCCTGCACTCCGTTGGCAGAGAAGAAGGCTATTCCAAAAAAAATTGCTAAGCAGAAGACTGTTCGGAAGAAGATCGTTCCGAAAAAGGCAGATCAGAGTGAGAAAGTTCAGAAAAATACGGCTAAAAATACAGTTGCTCAAAAGAAATGATGATGAGGAGATCAATGCATGATTTGGTATGAGGCTGCTACATTGCCGGAGACTTTGGCGGTTGCAGAGGAAGTAAAACAGGATTTGGCACAATGGAAGCCCAACGTGGTGTTGGATGCTATGCAGGATTGGATTCCGGGATTGATTAGTTTTGGGTGTCGTCTGTTGGTTGCGGCGGTCATTCTCTTTCTGGGTATTCGGATTGCAGGTATGGTACGAAAGATGCTGGGCAGAACGTTTCGCCGTATGGAGCTGGAGATTTCCCTCAGCAAGTTTTTGCTATCCATGACCTATGCAATCATCTGCGGTTTGGCGGTCTTTGCTGCAGCCGACAAGATTGGAATCAGCTCTGCCTCCATTCTGGCTGTTTTGGGTTCCGCGGGTCTTGCTTTGGGTCTGGCACTGCAAGGCAGTCTATCCAATTTTGCAGGCGGAGTGCTGATTTTGCTGATGAAGCCGTTTAAGGTAGGAGATTATATTATCTGCAATGGCAATGAGGGAACGGTAGCGACGATCGGACTGGTCTATACGAACCTCAACACGATAGATAACAAACAAATTGTGATGCCCAACGGAACCCTATCCAATTCCAACTTGACCAATGTTACTGCACAGGCGAGGCGGCGATTGGAGATCAAGGTGGGCATTGGCTATCAATCAGATCTAAAAAAGGCCAAAGATTTGCTTCGTATCTTGTTTGAAGAGCATCCTCTGATTTGTACAGAAGATCCAATCGTTACCTTTGTGGATGAACTGGCAAGCGACTCTGTGATGTTAGGGGTGCGCGGCTGGGTCGCTACCACTGATTATTGGACGGCAAAATGGGAGTTGACGGAATCCATCAAACTGACTTTTGATCAAGAAGGAATTGAGATCCCATATGCGCAGCTGGATGTGCATATGCATTCCGAGAGTTGAAATTTACGGCAGCGTTTATTGTGCAATACATACAATAAACGCTGCATTTTTATGGAGAAATTAACAAAAGAGTGAAAAAGTGAGGCACTTTTATGGAAAAAGCAATCTGATCTTCCAAGCACAGCTTATGGAAGGCGATTCAATCGCTTATTGTGCAGAAGCCGGATCCTTAGCCGGGGTTTGATCCAAGATCACGGTACCGCTTGCATCTGCAGTATGGGTAGAGAATGCCGCTTGTACTTCGTTGGCAGATAAATCTTTGGCAAAGACGGTAAGGTCATCGGAATCCATCGGGAAGGTAACGGTTGCCGTAGCTTTGTTCACAGAGAGCGGAGGGATGTTCATACCTTGTGCATTGATGGCATGGATGGAGGTGTAGTCAATGCCGGATTGACTATCCGACAAATTCAAGGTCAATATGTCGTCTTCCATCAGATAATCCAGCACACTTGGCGGATCTTCGTCCAGAACGTTGACGTGTTCGTAAGCGGTGGTGGCCATGCCATTGAAATTCTCCACATAGACATCCAAAATACCATTGTGGCTTACGGTTGCCGTATAGGTGTTCTTGCCGGAACGGGTTAGCTCCAGCGGTTCGGAATTCAGTGTAACGGATAAATTCTTTGTGGGCAGATGAGATTGAATCTGAAAAGAGATCACGGTCGTCTGATAGTCATTGGTCTCGCCGACGGTCAGCTTGCATTGGGGTTTGGCGGTTACCAGAAAGAACAGGATTCCGTTGACGACAATAAATGGCAGGATATAAAAAAGCAGCAGAGATGAGAAGTCTGAACGAGAAGAGCGCGTGTGCTGTTTGACTCTGGAATTTGAGTATGTATATTGACTCATAGGTAGTACCTCCTGATGTTTTAGCTTTGAAGAACAGCATAACAGAAAATCGGATTTCTTACAAGAATAACTTCTGAATTGATCAGAACTTCATATTTCATTTATTGAAGCGACTGCCATTCTGTGGTACAATTCTTAAGGAAAGTATCTGATTTAGAGTTCAAAAAATAGAGCGAGG
>JAVXIV010000216.1:0-3635 GCA_036785645.1 Hungatella sp. | reverse complement strand
ATTGGTAAGCAGGGACAGTGCTAAAAGCGGCATCTCACAATGAGCAGCAGTCAACGTTTCCGTAACGGTAGACATTCCAACTGCATCTGCGCCCAAAATACGCAGTGCTCTGATTTCTGCCGGTGTTTCAAACTGCGGCCCCATCCAGTAGAAATACGTTCCTTCATGAATGGTTAAATCTGTGTTAGAAGCACAGCTCTTCGCTACCTCACGCAAAGATTTGGTATACATATTGCTGACATCAAAAAATCTTTTTCCGAATTCCGGAACATTGGTTCCCCGCAGTGGGCTGGCACCCATAAGCTTGATATGATCCTTAATGATCATCACCTCGCCCGGTTTGAAATCCGTATTCACTGCGCCCGCGGCATTGGTTAAAATCAATTGCTTCACTCCAAGCAGTTTAAATACCCGTACCGGAATGACCAATTGCTCAAAATCATAGCCTTCATAATAATGAAATCTTCCGGACATGCAGACTACCTTTTTGCCGCAAAGGGTTCCAAGTATCAGTTTTCCGGCATGAGACTTCACGGTAGAGAGCAGAAAGTTAGGAATATCCTTGTAGTCAATGACAATCGGATTCTCGATCTCATCTGCTAAGCGTCCCAAAGCAGTGCCCAAGATCAAGGCAATCTCCGGTTCAAAATCTATTTTTTCTTTGATATAATTTGCACTTTTTTCAAAATATTCATAGGTATAAGTCATAGGTTCTCCTTTAGTAAGCCGCATCATCCCTGCGCGCTATTTCGCTTTTTTATATTAATATAGTTGTAAATTGCCAATGCCACAATGGTCGCCGCATAGGGAACCGCCATGGTAAGTTCATTGCTGATACTGCTGTTTTGCAGCATATTGGACAGCGATTGCGCAAATCCAAAGAACGCACTGGATACAATGACACCAAGCGGATGTGCTGCACCCAGACTGGCCGCGGCCATTGCAATGAAACCACGCCCTGCTGTAATATTTTCCGCAAACATCGTAACACCGCCCATCGTAAGCAGACAGCCGCCGATTCCGCTTAACAGTCCCGAAAATGCAACAGTTGCAATCTGAATCCTCTCAGCTCTGATGCCCAGACTCTTGGCTGCCGTGATATTGATTCCCACCGAACGAAGGCGAAAGCCCGGTACGGTTTTAAACAGAAAAATGTAGACTAAAATCGCCAATACAAATGCCGCATAATCTAAATAAGTCAGCGAACCAAATACCGTCTGCAAAATCGGCACAGATGCCAGTCCACTCACATCTACTTTGGGAAGGCTTACTAATTTGTTGCTTACAAATGCGCCTTTTACTCCAAAGATGTATTGCATGAAAAAAGTTGTTAATCCTGCCATCAAAACATTAATGGATACTCCGACTACCAGCATGGCTCCCTTTAATTTGACCATGAATACACCGGCCACCCAGGATACCAACATCCCTGCCAGCATGGCCCCCAAGAGAGAAGCCAAGATGCTGCCTGTGTAAAAATTGACCACAATGGCCACAAAAGCTCCGGTCAGCATGGTACCTTCCAAACCAATATTGAAAATCGATACACGGTTACAGAGTGCCGAGCCTAAGGTAACAAACAGAATCGGAGTCATCATTCTTATAGTAGAGTTAATCACTACCGCAAAATAATTGGCATCAATACTCATGAGTTCACTTTATATTATGGAAATTGCGTATTTCCATAACCCTTTCTATATATTTTTCAACTGTAACTATGCCTGCTTTGAAATCCTTTTCATTTTTGCAAAATTGATTACAAATTTAACCGATATAAATAAGGTAATGCAGCCCTGGATAACAGAAGAAATTTCCAATGGTACGGTTGTGGAACGAGCAATCGCAGAACCACCGGTCTGAATCCCGGCCAAGATAATGGAGGTAAAGAATACACCGATTGGATTAAATCCGGAAATCAATGCCGCATTCAGTCCCACCCAGGCAAAACTTCCTGACACATACGTATCATGTACATAGCGGTATTCTACGCCCAAAACCTCACCTGCACCTGCAAGAGCACAAATTGCACCACTTAAGAACAGAACTCCATACATGATCTTTTTACTGCCAACACCTCCGTAATTACAAAAATTGATATTATAACCCGTCATCTTTGCTTCATATCCAAACGTGGTCTTATTGCTGACAAACCACATGATGACGACTAAAATCACCGCTATCACAAAACCAATATGCAGAGAATAGCCTTCTACGATTTTGGGTAACCGAAGACTCTCATTGATCATGACGGTCTGCATGACCTTTTTATCTCCGCTCACATCCAAGAATACATTGGATACAAAATGTAAGGTGACAAATTGTGCAATATAATTTAGCATTAAGGTAGAAATTGCCAATTGCATCTGAAATTTATCCAATAACCACGCGGTAAATGCAGAATAAAGTCCACCCACGATCACCGCTGATGTCACTGCTAAAATCAATTTAAACCAAGCCGGTCCCGGTGCATAGATGGCAATAATCGCACAAGTAAAACCACCCCAAATCATCTGACCCTCTCCACCAATTCCCATATAGCGAGAGTTCCATGCAATGGCAGCACCCAAGCCACAGATAATAATTGGGGTAGCCCGATTGAGGGTTGTGAGGGTATAGTACGTACTGCCAAAGGCTCCCTTTAGCATAATTCCATAGATTTTCAGAGGATTCTCACCATTGATCAGAATAATCACCGCACCTACTAAAAGTGCCAGAAAGATTGCAAGCGCCGGCTGAATCAAAGATTTGAGCAAAGTTGTTAATTTACTTTTTTTCATTGGTCTTTCCTCCTGCCATCAATAATCCAATCTCTTCCTCGGTAGCAACTCCTCGTGGGAATTCACCTACAATTCTTCCTTCATACATAATACAAATCCGGTCAGACAATTTCATAATCTCGGTAAGTTCTGAAGAAACCAGCAAAACTGCATCCCCATTGCATCTCTTTTCCACAATCCTATCATGAATAAACTCCATGGCTCCGATGTCCACACCTCTGGTCGGTTCACACGCAATTAGCAGCGGACTCTCCTGTGCAATTTCTCTTGCTGCAATTAATTTTTGTGCATTGCCTCCGGAAAGCGATCCCGTTTTGTCGTTGATATCTTCCACCTTGACGCTAAATTCTTCTACCAATTTTTTTGTAAATTGCTGGGCGTTTTTCATATTGATGACACCTTTTTTCGAAAGGAATGGCTTTTTGTGATGTGCCATGATAGAGGTCTCTGTAATCGTAGCGCCCACAGCAGAACCCCATTTATAGCGATCCTCCGGAATCAGGGAAATTCCACTCTTTCTGACTGACTCCACTTTATGATTGAAAATTTCCTTTTCTTTTAATTTCACCTCACCTTTGTCTGCTTTCATTAAGCCAAAGATGCATTGTACCAATTCCGATTGACCATTCCCGGATACTCCGGCAATTCCCACGATCTCACCCGCTTTGATTTCCAGAGAAACACCGCCAAGTACCGGAACACCGCCGTTTCCGTGCAGATACAAATCCTTGACCTCCAAAACATTACCGCCCAGCTTCTCATTGGGGATTTCCTTCACCGGGAGCTGACGACCTATCATCAAAAATGATAATTCCTCAATCGTCGTCTGGCTTGTCTTCTTCTCTTTAATATACTTTC
>JAVXIV010000215.1:0-3641 GCA_036785645.1 Hungatella sp. | reverse complement strand
TCAAGTCAATGAAAATTTGTTGGGCAAATATGCCTATTTGATCGTCCGCAGGGAAGAAGAGATCATCTACTCGGGCAATGAGCCATTGGCCAAGCAGGACGATCTTTATGATGCGCTTCCGGCATATGGAGACTTGGAAGAAGGAATTGAGGGCGGAATTTATCTGGATGGTGCCACGCAGCATTTGATCAAGCAGATGGATTTTCGGTATAGCGATCATTCTAGGGGAAGTATTTTCATCGTCTCCAGTGTGGATGATTACATTCCGGAAGTAAAATCTATGATTCGTGAGATGCTTCTTGCCGGAATTTTGATCTTATTGATGGCGGGGATTGTGCTGACTGCATGGGTCTACAAATCTCTCCTCAAGCCTCTCGGGAAGCTGCAGTCTGCGACGCAGGAGATTAAGAATGGCAATCTGGATTTCACTATGGAGGTCGAGGACGAAGCAGATGATGAGATTGGGCAGCTCTGTCAGGATTTTGAGGAGATGCGGATTCGTCTGAAAGAATCGGCAGAAGAGAAGATTCAATATGACAAAGAAAACAAGGAACTGATCAGCAACATTTCCCATGATTTAAAGACACCGATTACTGCAATCAAAGGATATGTGGAGGGGATCATGGATGGAGTAGCATCTTCGCCTGAAAAATTGGATAAATATATCCGAACGATCTACAATAAGGCGAATGATATGGATCGGCTGATTGATGAACTGACTTTCTATTCCAAGATTGATACGAATAAGATTCCCTATACCTTTACGAAGATCAATGTGGCCGGTTATTTTCGGGATTGTGTGGAGGAAGTGGGACTGGATATGGAATCTCATAATATTGAACTGGGTTATTTCAATTATGTAGACGAAGACGCAGTCGTGATTGCCGATGCGGAGCAGATGCGCAGGGTGATCAATAACATCATTGGCAATTCCGTGAAGTATCTGGACAAGAAAAAGGGAATCATTAATATCAGAATTAAAGACATCGGTGATTTCGTTCAGGTGGAGATTGAGGACAATGGCAAAGGGATTGCCACGAAGGATCTCTCCAATATCTTTGATCGATTTTATCGTACGGACTCATCCAGAACTTCTTCCCAAGGCGGAAGCGGAATCGGATTATCAATTGTGCGTAAGATCATCGAAGATCATGGCGGCAGAATTTGGGCTACCAGCAAGGAAGGAATTGGGACGGAGATCCATTTCGTTTTAAGAAAATATCAGGAGGTTATACAGGAATGAGAAGAATACTAATCGTGGAAGACGAAGAAAGCATTGCAGAGTTGGAGAAAGATTATCTGGAATTAAGCGGATTTGAAGTGGAGATGGAACATACCGGCGATGCAGGTCTTGCCAAGGCACTACACGAAGAGTTTGATTTATTTATCTTGGACCTGATGCTTCCGGGCATGGATGGATTTGAGATCTGCAGGAAGATTCGTGAAGTGAAGAATACACCGATCATCATGGTTTCGGCGAAGAAGGAAGACATTGACAAGATCCGCGGACTGGGATTGGGCGCAGATGACTATATTACGAAACCATTCAGCCCAAGCGAGATGGTGGCGCGTGTGAAAGCTCATATGGCACGCTATGAACGATTAATTGGAAGCGGAACACCGGATAATGAGATTGTGGAGATCCGCGGACTCAAGATCGACAAGACAGCAAGGCGCGTATGGGTCAACGGAGAAGAGAAGAATTTTACAACTAAGGAATTTGATTTGCTTACTTTCTTGGCACAGAATCCCAATCATGTATTCACGAAGGAAGAATTGTTTAGCAAGATCTGGGATATGGAATCTATTGGGGACATCGCTACGGTGACCGTCCATATCAAGAAGATCCGCGAGAAGCTGGAGTTTAATACGGCGAAACCGCAGTATATCGAGACGATTTGGGGAGTGGGATATCGGTTTAAAGTTTAACTTGACAGTGAAATTGGAATATGATATAGTAATTACTTGCGTAAAACGAGAGGATTCAGGGCCTATCTTGAATGCTCTCGTTTTCCGTGCAGCGAGTGTGGATGTCAAAGACATCTTGTAGCGGCCCGAGAGCGGGCGTGGGAAAGGACATAAAAATTAATGGAAACAATCAGATTTGAAGAGTTAGAGTTAGACGAGAGAATTTTGCGTGCAGTTACCGATATGGGGTTTGAAGCAGCTTCTCCGATTCAGGCGGAGTCGATTCCTGCTCAGATGGAAGGACGAGACATCATCGGTCAGGCTCAGACCGGTACCGGCAAGACAGCCGCATTTGGAATTCCTTTATTACAGAAAATTGATCCAAAAAGCAAAAAACTTCAGGCGATTGCTCTGTGCCCAACCAGAGAACTGGCAATTCAGGTAGCAGAGGAAGTTCGCAATTTAGCAAAATATATGCATGGCGTTAAGGTGATCCCGATCTACGGCGGTCAGGATATCGTAAAACAGATTCGTTCCTTGAAAGATGGGGCTCAGATCATCATCGGTACACCGGGACGTGTCATGGATCATATGCGTAGAAAAACAGTGAAATTTGACAATGTTCACACCGTGATTATGGATGAAGCGGATGAGATGCTGAACATGGGATTTTTAGAGGATATGGAGACCATTTTGAGCCAACTGCCGGATGATCGGCAGACGGTGATGTTCTCTGCAACCATGCCGGAAGCGATTGCAGGCATTGCCAGAAAGTTCCAGAAAGATCCGATTACCGTAAGAGTTGTGAAGAAAGAACTGACAGTTCCAAAGGTAACCCAGTATTACTATGAAGTAAAGCCCAAGACGAAGTTAGAGGTGATGTGCCGTCTTTTGGATATGTATGATCCCAAGTTATCCGTGGTATTCTGCAATACGAAGAGACAGGTAGATGAATTGGTAGAATCCCTTCAGGGCCGCGGTTATTTTGCAGAGGGACTCCATGGAGATTTAAAGCAGATTCAGCGTGACCGTGTTATGAATAGCTTCCGCAACGGAAAAACTGAGATTCTGGTAGCTACGGATGTTGCAGCACGGGGAATTGATGTCAATGATATTGAAGCGGTATTCAATTATGATATTCCACAGGACGACGAGTACTATGTGCATAGAATCGGACGTACCGGACGTGCCGGAAGAGAAGGCATTGCGTTTAGTTTTGTTGTGGGTAAAGAGGTATATAAGCTGCGCGACATCCAGAGATATTGCAAGACCAAGATCATCCCTCAGCCGATTCCATCCCTCAATGATATCACCGGTATCAAGGTGGACAAGATCATGGAGCAAGTGGAAGAAGTGATCAATGAAAATGATTTGACCAAGATGATCAATCTTCTGGAACAAAAGCTTCAGGAAGAAGATTACACCTCCTTGGATCTGGCAGCGGCACTCCTTAAGATGACCATGGGCGAAGACAACGAAGATATCTTGGATGGCGGCAGAGCTCCGTCCCGTTCTTTGGATGATCTGGATAGCTATGGCGGCAGAGACAGTGGACGCAGCAGCGGTGGACGCGGCGGCAGAGACGGTGGACGCAGAGACGGTGGACGCGGCGGACGTGACGGTGGCAGAGACAGCAGCCGTGATGGTGGCCGTGAAGATATGGCGCGTCTGTTTGTCAATATCGGTAAGAACCAAAATGTCCGTCCGGGTGATATCTTAGGTGCGATAGCCGG
>JAVXIV010000214.1:0-3676 GCA_036785645.1 Hungatella sp. | reverse complement strand
CAACTTTTTTTTAAAATATGCTATACTTAATTTCGAATAGCATATTTGAGTGTGCTGTAAGAAATCTTTAAGGAACATTAAGAATAATGGGAGAGAAATAACTCCCGATTTATGTATAATGATGTTAGATAAATAAAAGGGGGCGGTTGATTTGTCCGAAGAAGTATTGCAGCAGAAAAAGAACAAAGTCCCTATGATACAGGTGAAAAATCTATATAAGATTTATACAGTGGGAGAAACCAAGGTCTATGCGTTGAATGGAGTGGATTTTACGATATATAAAGGCGAATTTTGTGCCATCGTTGGACCTTCCGGATCCGGTAAATCCACGCTACTCAATATGCTGGCGGGATTAGAGAAACCCACGAGGGGCGAGATTGTGATTGCCAAGACGCATATCGAGAAGATGACCGAGAATCAACTGGTTGCCTTTCGCAGACAGCAGGTTGGATTTATCTTTCAGTCTTACAATTTGCTGCAGACGATGAATGCAGTCGAGAATGTGGCACTTCCGCTTTCTTTTCGCGGAGTACCCAAGAAGGAACGGAATGAGACGGCCAAGAAGTTTTTGACCTTGGTTGGCTTAGCAAAGCAGATGAAACACAAAGCCAATGAGATGTCCGGCGGTCAGCAGCAGCGTGTGGGGATTGCCAGAGCACTGGCAGTCAGTCCCAAGATCATCTTTGCAGATGAGCCTACCGGTAATCTGGATTCCAAGACCACCATGGAAGTACTGGAGCTTATGAGGAAAGTCGTTCGAGAGAATCATCAGACACTGATTATGGTTACGCATGACAATCACATTGCTTCCTTTGCAGACAGGCAGTTCCATATTGTAGATGGAAAGATCTTAAAAATAGAAGAACGGCAGCATGACGCCGGGGAGGATTATGAGGCATTATGAAAAAATTGAGAAGACAGCTTACACTATGGATGGCAGTATTACTGTTGGCGGGTTTGGTATCCACACCGGTGCAGGCATCACTGGAAGATACTTCTTCTAATGAGGTCGTGATTTCCTCTAGTATTCCCAAGGGCAAGATCGGCAAGAGTATGACGCTGTCTTTTGTAGTGAAGAACAATACCGCAAGCGATTGGGAAGACGCTACAGCCGGCATTGCAGAGGGTACTGACTATCTGGGAAGTGATAAGCTGGAAGGCAGCCTGATCTTTCCTTTTGAAGTGACCACCAGTGCGTTTAAACCCAGACTATTGGGAACCATCAAGGCAGGAAGCAGCCGCAGTGTCTCGGTTTCCGCCAAGGTGCGGGGGGATTTGACAGAAGGATATTATGCGGTGCGCATTGATGTGAGCGATAAGAATGGTACGGTAGCCAGTGAGTTTGTCAATATCTGGGTCTACAAGGGCACCGGAACGGATGCGGAAGATAAGAAGAAAGCGGTTTCTTTTGTACTGGGTGAGGGACAGTCCACACCTTATGGTGTTTACCCCAACGTCATGGATTATAGTATCAATTTAAGAAATTCCAGTTTGGTGGATGCCAGAGATGTTACCGTCAGCATGGTACTGAGTAAAGACAGCGCAGAATTTCCGTTCGATATCAATGAAGGAAACTATGATCGTACTTTTGAGAAGATTGCAGCGGGTGATACGGTAACTATGCCTTATAGTATGGCGATCCGTTCCGATGTGTACAGCGGATTTTTTCCCATTAAATTCAATGTTACCTATCGGGATACCGCAGACGGAGAGTTAAAGACCGAAGAAAAGAGCCTTTATGTAAAGGTGAAGAACAAAGAAAAAGAAGATCCTCTGGGCGAATTCAACGAAAATAATCGAACCAAAGCCAGATTGATCGTAGACAGCTACAAGACCATTCCGGCGACTATCATAGCCGGAGACGAATTTGAATTGGTAGTGACGATGAAGAATGCTTCCGCTACGATTCCGGCTAGCAATATTTTGCTTTCCTTGGTATCGGAAAAGGCCAGTGACAGTGCCGTATTTTCTACCGAAGCCGGTTCTTCGGCTATCGTGGTTAATTCCTTGGGAGCCGGGCAAACCACAGAATTTCGTGTCAAGATGACCTCGAAGGCCGGTATTGCACAGCGTTCTTATGCTCTGACGATCAAAGAAAAGTATGACAGCCCGGAGTTTAAGAATGCAGCGGAGGAAGTTGTTATCGATATTCCGGTGAAACAGATTGCACGTCTCAACACCGGAACCGTCGAAGTGATGCCGGCGAGCATCAGTGTGGGCGGGGAATCCAATGTCATGTTTCCGATTAACAATACGGGCAAGGTGATGCTGTACAACGTGATGGTGCTGTTTGAAGCGGATTCCATCCGCAAGACCGATACTTATATAGGCAATATTGAACCCGGCAAAAGCGGTAACGTAGATATCATGCTGTCCGGTATGGCTGCAACTGCAGATGAAGGTAAAGTGAAGATGTCGATCACCTATGAGGATGAGAACGGAACCCTGCAGGCTCCGGTTGAGAAGGAGATGAGTCTGTTTGTCACAGAAGAGATGCCAATCGATGTAGATATGGAAGGAGATCTTCAGGATGCTTCCGCAGAACCGGTTCCGTTTTTCCCAAAATACAAGATGGTGATCTTCCCGGCAGCAATCGCGGTGGTTGCTGCAGCTGTAGTGATCATCCGGAAAAAGAAGAAGAAGAAGGCAGCCGAGGAAGAGGGAATGGACGATGAAATTTCTTGATTTGTTACTCATGAGCGTCAATAATTTAAGACGGCGGAAATTGAGAACGGCTTTGACGGTTTTAGGGGTGGTCATCGGAACGGCTTCGATTGTTGTCATGGTTTCCTTGGGAATCGGTTTAAAGGAGCTGACGCTAGAACAGATGTCTTCTTATGGAAGCATGACCGCCATCCAGGTGTACCCCGGGGGCGGCGGAGGCGGAGGCGGCCGCTATGCGACGATAGGAGCAAGTACAGATAAAAGTACAGAACCCAAGTATATAACCGATGAGGTGATGAAGCAGCTTAGTCAGCTGGAACATGTCAAATATGCGTCCCCCATGCTGACCACGGAGGTTATTCTAAAGCAAGGGATGTATCAGGCGGGCAGTTCGATTACGGGAGTTACCAGAGAATATATGCAAGAAATTCCTCTGGGGCAGGGCAAGCTTCCGGAAGCGGATTCAGAGTTGCAGCTTCTCTATGGCAATGGGATCGTGCAGTGGTTTTCCAATTCCAAAACCGGAGCCGGATTTTGGGATACCGGAGTACTGCCTGAGATTGATTACATGAATAAACCCATGTTCGTGATCTTTGATACACAGGCCTATTTTCAGTCACAAAATGGAAGTGCAGAACCCGCAGTCAAGCCACCCAAGAAATATATGGTCAATGCGGCCGGTGTGGTAGAGGGCGGTGTGGATGATTACAACAGCTATGCGTATTCTGTCTATGCAGATATCGATGTGTTGAAATCGCAACTTAAAAAAATCTATAAAAAGAGTCCTATTCCCGGTCAGCCTACGACAAAGAAGGGGAAAGCATATCCTTATTTCATCTATAATCAAGCAGTTGTTTTCGTAGATGATATGGAGAATGTAACGGCGCTGCAGAAAACGATTAATGATATGGGATATCAGGCAAACAGCCAGATGGAATGGTTGGAGCAGTCCAAACAACAGTCCAATATGATTCAGGCCGTTCTGGGCGGAATCGGTGCGGTATCTTTGTTT
>JAVXIV010000213.1:0-3692 GCA_036785645.1 Hungatella sp. | reverse complement strand
ATGAGGGATGATATGAAGCGAATCTGTGGTCTGATGATATTTTGTGTGGGAGTTGGCATGGCATTGATGGTTTTTATTCACACGACACTCACAGCGCTGGTTGTGATCATCGGATGTTTGGTAGTTGGATATAATCTGTTTTGTCATTGCTGATGCAGTCGTAAAAAAATAAGCTCCGAGCAATCAGCTCGGAGCTTTTAAAAATCACTTAAGCTCTTTCAACTAAACCGGAACGTAAGCAAGAAGTACATACATACATCTTTTTCGCTCCACCGTCTAATTTTACTTTAACAGATTTTACGTTTGCTTTCCATATTTTATTAGATCTTTTATGGGAATGGCTCACTGCGTTTCCAAAGTGAGCAGCTTTTTCACAAATTGCACATTTAGCCACGATTGCACCTCCTTAAAAGCTATTTGGATTCCTATCCGGAAATCCACAACATATGTATGATAACAGATTGAAACTAAATTTGCAAGCGAAAAATATAAATTTATGATATTTTTATAGTAAAATGCAGATAGAATAGACACAATATCTTGTATGTGGTATAATATTTGCGAGAATGTAGCAGAATTTAACCGGTCTGAGAAGATAGAAATGGAGGTTACGAAGATGAAAGGACGAATCAGTAATAAATTGGGCGAGATCCAGATCAACCCGGAAGTGATTGCTATGTACGCAGGTACGACGGCAGTGGAGTGCTTTGGTATTGTGGGAATGGCGGCTGTCAGTATGAAGGATGGTTTTGTAAAATTATTAAAACGAGAGAGTCTGACACATGGGATCAATGTCGATCTTGTGGACAATCATATTGTCATTGATTTTCATGTGATTGTGGCATATGGCGTCAGCATTTCTACAGTTGCCGATAATTTAATCGCTAACGTAAAATATAAAGTAGAAGAATTCACCGGTATGGAGGTTGATAAGATCAATATCTATGTAGAAGGTGTAAGAGTGATAGATTAAGGAGGGTAACTTGTGGTTATGAATACAATAGATGCAAAGGCGCTGCAACAAGCGTTTTTAGCCGGAGCCAAGGGTCTGGAAGCAAAAAAAGAATGGATCAACGAATTAAATGTATTTCCGGTTCCCGACGGTGATACCGGTACCAATATGACCCTGACCATTATGGCCGCGGCCAAGGAAGTCGCAGCTTTAGATAATCCCACGATGGAAACTCTGGCAAAAGCTATTTCTTCCGGTTCGTTAAGGGGCGCAAGAGGAAACTCAGGTGTTATCTTATCACAGCTGTTTCGTGGATTTACGAAAGAGATCAAAAATGTCGATGTGATTACGACCACCACATTGGCCAATGCTTTTGTGCGCGCGACTGAGACCGCCTACAAAGCCGTTATGAAACCCAAAGAAGGTACGATTTTAACTGTTGCACGCGGCATGGCAGATAAAGCAGTCGAACTGGTGACCGAGATTGAAGATGTCATCCTGTTCACCGAGAAGGTGATTGAGCATGGTGATTATGTATTGAATCAGACACCGGAGATGCTTCCCATCTTAAAACAAGCAGGTGTGGTCGATTCCGGCGGACAAGGTCTGATGCAGGTGATGAAGGGTGCTCTGGATGGTCTGTTGGGTAAAGAGGTGGATTTGACCATCGGAAGCACCAAACCGACCGTTATGATCGATACCGATACCGCGGAAAAACTCGATATTCAGTTTGGTTATTGTACGGAATTTATAGTGAATATTGAGAAAAAATTTGAAGAGAAAGACGAACTCTCCTTTAAGGCATATCTGGAATCTATCGGAGATTCGATTGTAGTTGTTTCCGACGACGATATTGTCAAAGTGCATGTGCATACCAATGCCCCGGGACTGGCGATCCAAAAAGCACTGACCTACGGTTCTTTATCACGTATGAAGATTGACAACATGAGAGAAGAACACGAAGAACGGCTCATCAAAGATGCACAAAAGAAAGCTGCAGCAGACAAAGAAGCACAGCAAAAACAGCAAAACGATACTCCGCGAAAACCCTATGGTTTTATCGCAGTATCCATTGGAGAAGGCTTTGGCGAGATTTTCCGCGGAATTGGAGCAGACTACCTGATTGAAGGCGGTCAGACGATGAATCCCAGTACGGAGGATATGCTCAATGCCATCGAACACGTCCATGCCGATACGATTTACATTTTACCCAATAATGGCAACATTATCTTAGCCGCAGAACAAGCAACCCATCTGGTCAAGGATAAACACATTGTCGTGATTCCTTCTAAGACGGTACCGCAGGGAATTACCGCCATTATCAATTTTGCGCCGGATTTATCTCCGGATGAGAACAAGGAAATGATGATCCAAGAGATGGCACATGTAAAGACCGGTCAGATTACGTATGCGGTACGCAATACCATGATTGGTGATAAAACCATATCCGAAGGGGATATCATGGGGCTGGGTGACAAAGGAATCCTGACAGTTGGCAAATCCATTCAAGATACGGCTTTGGATACCTTAAAACTTATGCTGGATGCGGATTCCGAGTTGATCAGTATCTATTATGGTACCGATATTACGGATGCAGAGGCGGATGCACTGAGGACCATGGTACAGACAGCTTGCCCGGATTGCGAGATTGAGGTACATTCCGGCGGACAACCGATCTATTATTATCTGATTTCGGTTGAATGATAAATCACTATGAAAAATCAAGAATCGATTCGTACCCTGAAAGGGGTCGGAGATAAGACCGGAAAATTATTTGAAAAACTTGGGGTTGATACCATCGATGATTTATTACAATATTATCCAAGAGATTATCACTCCTATGAAGCCCCTGTTTCGATCGGAGAATTGAAACAGGATACGCTTGGAACGGTGGAAGGGATCCTACAAAAGACTGCATCCGTCAAGCGTTTTCAGCAGTTACAGATTCTCACCGTTTCTTTAAAAGATGAAACCGGAAGTCTTCAATTGATCTGGTACAATATGCCATTTCTTTATACTTCCTTAAAGGTTGGAACCTATCATATTTTCAGTGGAAAAGTAGTCAAAAAGAAAAATTGCCTTACGATGGAACAGCCGGAGATCTTTACCAAAGAGGCTTATATGCGTTTGATGCAGACGATGCAGCCAATTTATGCCCAAACCAGAGGACTCGGTAACAAGACGATTACCAAAGCGGTTGCGCAGGCACTGGAGATACGTCGGATGGAGCGCGAGTATTTACCCGCTGCAATTCGCAGGCATTATGAATTGGCAGAATACAATTTTGCCATCGAACATATTCATTTTCCCGACCATCAGCAAGAACTTCTCTTTGCCAGAAAACGTCTGGTATTTGATGAGTTCTTTCTGTTCTTACTATCGGTACGCCGTTTAAAAGAGAAACGAGAAGATAAATCCAGCAGTTTTCCACTGATTTTATCGGAAGAGGTTGCGGTATTGGAGCAGTCGCTTCCTTATTCACTCACTCAGGCACAGCAGAAGGTGCTGCGGGAAGTCGAACAGGATTTAACCGGCGGTCTGGTTATGAATCGCCTAATTCAGGGTGACGTGGGTTCCGGTAAGACGATCATTGCCATTCTGGCACTGCTTCAAGTTGCCTGTTCCGGCTATCAAGGTGCTCTTATGGTGCCTACTGAGGTTTTAGCCAAACAGCATTATGAAAGTATGACCGTGCTATTTGAAACGCATGGTATCAAGGTGCGTTTGATTCTGCTGACCG